>NZ_JADCKU010000006.1:0-258745 GCF_014982165.1 Enterobacter cloacae complex sp. P24RS | reverse complement strand
TCTGGTGCGTTATCGATCTGGTCGAAAGCACGAGCAGCACCGCCGTAGGTTTTAGCCAGTACGGTAGTGATTGCAGCGGTCAGCGTTGTTTTACCATGGTCAACGTGGCCGATAGTACCGACGTTAACGTGCGGTTTTGTACGTTCAAACTTTTCTTTAGACATCGATTGTCCCTCTAAGACACGGATAAATCGGTGATATCACCACATCAACCAGGCGAAAATGCCTGAACTGTTGAATACATTTACATTGAAACAGAGAGAAAGGGAGGGAGAAGTGAAGTGGTGCTGATACCCAGAGTCGAACTGGGGACCTCACCCTTACCAAGGGTGCGCTCTACCAACTGAGCCATATCAGCACGTATTGGAGCGGGCAGCGGGAATCGAACCCGCATCATCAGCTTGGAAGGCTGAGGTAATAGCCATTATACGATGCCCGCATCCTGAAACTCGGCTACCCAGTTCTTTCTGTAACAAAAAAAGAGATTTCTCTCTTTTCTGTTCGAGCTGGTCAATTTTTCCAACCAGCTCCGGCGGCGTTGACGCTGCCAGAAAGTGGTGGTGGGGGAAGGATTCGAACCTTCGAAGTCTGTGACGGCAGATTTACAGTCTGCTCCCTTTGGCCGCTCGGGAACCCCACCGGACTTGATGGTGCCGACTACCGGAATCGAACTGGTGACCTACTGATTACAAGTCAGTTGCTCTACCTACTGAGCTAAGTCGGCATCAAGTAGCGCGCATTCTATGGAGACCTGCGCAGTCATGCAACTAAAAAATTGCATAAAACGTTCTTTCGCTCACATTTTATTCGAAACCAGGGCTAACCGCTGTAAATTCATCCGCTCCCGGTTAAAAATTCAACATGAACGGCTGATTTCGGCACGCTATAGCCCCAGGTGATACCTATCCGGTTAAGCATCGCTTTCCCATATTTTTTCTTATTATTCCTCTCATCTGGTGTTAACCTCCTGCCCATTGTCCAAAATTAACTATGTGATGAGCCCGCACCCGCCGTTTCGTGATGGTTCACAGAAGCATGCTTATGAGCAAAAAAGAGCAAACGTTAATGACGCCCTATCTTCAGTTTAACCGTAGCCAGTGGGCAGCCCTGCGTGACTCCGTCCCTATGACGCTGACGGAAGGTGAAATCGCACGGCTAAAAGGGATAAACGAAGATCTCTCCCTGGAAGAGGTGGCAGAAATCTATCTCCCCCTCTCCCGCTTGCTTAACTTCTATATCAGCTCCAATTTGCGTCGTCAGGCCGTGCTGGAACAGTTCCTCGGCACGAACGGTCAACGTATTCCTTATATCATCAGTATTGCGGGCAGCGTGGCAGTGGGTAAAAGTACCACCGCGCGCGTGCTACAGGCGCTGCTGAGCCGCTGGCCGGAGCACCGCAGCGTGGAGCTGATCACCACCGATGGCTTCCTGCATCCCAATGAGGTGTTGAAAGAACGCGGCCTGATGAAGAAGAAGGGCTTCCCGCTCTCTTATGATATGCACCGCCTGGTGAAGTTTGTCTCTGATTTAAAATCGGGCGTGCCTAACGTCACCGCACCGGTTTACTCGCATCTGATTTACGACCGTATCCCGGATGGCGACAAAACGGTTGTGCAGCCTGACATCCTGATTCTGGAAGGGTTAAACGTTCTGCAAAGCGGGATGGATTATCCTCACGATCCGCATCACGTGTTTGTCTCTGACTTTGTCGACTTCTCAATTTATGTGGATGCGCCGGAAGAACTGCTGCAACGCTGGTATATCAACCGCTTCCTGAAGTTCCGTGAAGGGGCGTTCACCGACCCGGATTCCTACTTCCATAACTACGCCCAGCTCTCTGAAGAAGAGGCTATCAACGTGGCGACAGGGCTATGGAATGAGATCAACTACGTAAACCTGAAAGAGAACATCCTGCCGACGCGCGAACGTGCAAGCCTGATCCTCACCAAGAGCGAGAAACACGCCGTCGACCAGATTCGGCTACGGAAGTAGACCTCAGACGAAAAAAAACCGGCTTATCGCCGGTTTTTTTCTTTATGCCTGCGGCTTTTCGCCGTTTTCATCCTGATCGACCGCGAAGCAGGCCACCAGCTGTCCACCATAATCCTTCAGCTGTGGCTGCAACTGCGTGCACGGACCAAAGCGGCGACGGCAGCGGGCGTTGAACGCGCAGCCCGGCGGCGGGTTCAGCGGGCTCGGCAGCTCGCCGGTCAGCTTGATTCGCTCACGGCGGTCATCCGGGTTAAGCCGCGGCGTCGCAGACAGCAGCGCCTGGGTGTACGGGTGACGCGGGTTAGTAAAGATCTGATCTTTCGTCCCCTTCTCCACGCAGCGCCCCAGGTACATCACCATCACCTCATCGGCAATGTGCTCAACCACGGACAGATCGTGCGAGATGAACACGTACGACAGCCCCAGATCCTGCTGCAAATCCATCATCAGGTTAAGCACCTGCGCGCGCACGGACACGTCGAGCGCTGAGACGGGTTCATCGGCGATCACCACGTCCGGATCAAGCATCAAACCGCGGGCGATGGCAATACGCTGGCGCTGGCCGCCAGAGAACATGTGCGGATAGCGATCGTAATGCTCGGTTTTAAGGCCCACCTTCGCCATCATCGCCAGCGCTTTTTCACGACGCTGCTCTTTGCTCAGACTGCTGTTAATCAGCAGCGGCTCTTCCAGAATTTGCCCGACTTTCTTTCGCGGGTTCAGAGAGCCGTACGGGTTCTGAAACACGATCTGGATTTTCTGACGACGCAGCTTCTGCGCCTGCGGATCGTGCTTGAGCAGATCCTGGCCCTGATAGTAAAGCTCACCGCCGGTGGGCGTTTCAATCATCGTCAACAGACGGCCCAGCGTGGATTTTCCGCAGCCTGACTCCCCTACGACCGCCAGCGTTTTACCGCGTTCGAGGCTAAAGGAGACGCCGTCCAGCGCTTTCACCAGGCGTTCAGGGGCAAAAATCCCCTTCTTCACCGGGTAATGTTTTTTCAGGTCGATAGCCTGCAACAGCGGCTGTTGCGTGGTGGCCTGGTGCGTACTCATAGTGTTGGCCTCCCGGCATCATCGAGTGGGTAGTGGCATTTTGACTGTCGACCGTCGGCCAGCAGATTCAGCTCTGGCTCGTCAACGCGGCATTTGTCCGTGGCATACGGGCAGCGCGGATTAAGCAGACAGCCCTGCGGACGGTCGTATTTGCCCGGAACCACGCCCGGCAGCGACGCCAGACGCGCCTTGTCCTGAGCAAACTCCGGCAGCGCGCGCAGCAGTGCCTGCGTATACGGATGACGTGGCGCGCGGAAGATATCGTGCGAACTTCCGGTCTCCACCACCTGGCCCGCATACATCACAATGATTTTGTGTGCCGCTTCCGCCACCAGCGCCAGGTCGTGCGTAATCAGCACCAGCGCCATGTTCTCTTTCTGCTGCAACTCCAGCAGCAGCTCGATGATTTGCGCCTGGATGGTCACGTCCAGCGCGGTTGTCGGTTCATCCGCAATCAGCAGCTTTGGCCGACAGGCGATAGCCATGGCGATCATCACGCGCTGGCTCATCCCGCCGGAGAGCTGATGCGGGTAAACGTCCAGACGCGATGCCGGATCGGGAATACCCACCTGCGTCAGCAGATCGATAGCGCGCTGACGTCGGGTTTTCTTATTGCCGCCCTGATGCACCTTAATGGCTTCCATAATCTGGAAACCGACGGTGTAGCACGGGTTCAGGCTGGTCATGGGGTCCTGGAAGATCATTGCCACTTCCGCGCCCACCAGCTGGCGGCGTTGTTTCTCGGAAATACGCTTCAGATCCTGACCGTTGAATGCCAGACTTTCCGCCATTACGCGGCCGGGGTAATCAATCAGCCCCATGATCGCCAGCGAGCTGACGGATTTCCCCGAGCCAGACTCCCCAACAATACCAACCACTTCGCCCTGATTTACGCTGTAGCTAATGCGGTCCACGGCGCGAAACGGTGTGCCTTCGTCGCCGAAGTGCACGGATAATTTATCTACATTTAATAACGCCATCTCGTGCCTCTTACTGCTTCAGTTTGGGATCAAGCGCATCACGCAGACCATCACCCATCAGGTTAAATGCCAGCACCGTCAGCAGAATCGCCAGACCCGGGAAGGTGACGACCCACCAGGCGCTTTGCGCGAACTGCAACACGTCGGAGAGCATGGTACCCCACTCCGGTGTTGGCGGCTGCGCACCCATGCCAAGGAAGCCAAGAGCGGCCATATCGAGAATGGCGTTAGAGAAACCGAGCGACGCCTGAACGATCAGCGGCGCAAGGCAGTTCGGGAAGATATTAATGAACATCTGGCGCATCGCACCGGCACCCGCCACGCGAGACGCGGTAACGTAATCGCGATTCACTTCCACCAGCACCGCCGCACGGGTTAAACGCACGTAGTGCGGTAGCGCAACAAACGTTAGCGCAAGCGCGGCGTTACCTATCGACGGGCCGAAGACCGCCACCAGCACCAGCGCCAGCAACAGGCTAGGCAATGCCAGCATGATATCGACGATACGCATGATGACGTTATCAACGATGCCGCCGAAGTAGCCCGCCACCAGGCCGAGCACCACGCCCATGATCAGCGACAACACCACCACGAGGCAGCCAACCAGCAGCGACAGGCGCGCGCCGTACATCAGGCGCGACAGCACATCGCGGCCCACGTCATCGGTGCCCAGCAGATGGGCAACGCTGCCGCCGTCCTGCCAGACTGGCGGCACGAGCAGCGCATCGCGGAACTGATCCGCCGGGTTATACGGGGCGAGGAAGTTCGCAAACACCGCAATCAGGATCATGATGGAAACATACACCAGCCCGACGACCGCGCCTTTGTTGCGCTTGAAGTAGTGCCAGAACTCCTGCATTGGCGTCATAGGCACCGGCGCAGAGACCGCTTTATTTTGAGTAACTTGTGACATGATGGCCCCTTACTTCTTATGACGAATACGCGGGTTCACCACGCCGTACAGCAAATCGACCAGCAGGTTGACGAGGATAATCATCGTCGCGACCAGCAGTACACCACCCTGCACCACCGGATAGTCACGGCGTTGCAGCGCGTCAATCAGCCAGCGTCCGAGGCCCGGCCAGGAGAAGATGGTTTCGGTCAGGATCGCCCCCGCCAGCAGCGTACCCACCTGCAAACCGATAACGGTAACCACCGGCAGCATCGCGTTACGCAGGGCATGAATGATGATGACGCGCATACGGGTCAGGCCTTTGGCGCGGGCAGTACGAATATAGTCTTCGCCCAGCACTTCCAGCATGGAAGAACGGGTCATACGCACGATTACCGCCAGAGGTATGGTGCCCAGCACCATTGCAGGCAGGATCATGTGCGCAACCGCATCAATGAAGTTGCCCTCTTCGCCCCAGATCGCCGTATCAATCAGCATGAAGCCGGTTAACGGGTTGGTGTCGTCAAGGAAGACCATGTCGCTGACGCGCCCGGAGACCGGCGTCAGGTTCCACTGCACCGATACCAGCATGATCAGCATCATGCCCCACCAGAAGATAGGCATGGAATAGCCGGTCAGTGCCAGGCCAACGGCGGTGTGGTCGAAAATAGAGCCACGCTTAACAGCAGCCAGTACGCCAACGGGAATCCCCACCGCGGTCGCAAAGATCATGGCGCAGATGCCCAGTTCAAGCGTCGCCTGGAAACGCGGCACGAACTCGTCCCACACCGGAAGTCGGCTTTTCAGTGAAATGCCTAAATCGCCGTGCAAGACGCCCCAGATATAGTGGAGGTACTGCTGCCACATCGGCTTATCAAGGCCGAGTTCAGCCAGCAGTTGCGCATGACGTTCAGGGGAGATACCACGCTCGCCCGCCATAATCATCACCGGATCACCCGGGATCATATGGACGAAGGCAAAAGTGAGAAGGGTGATACCGATAAACGTCGGGATAACCAGTCCCAGACGTCGGAGGATGAACTGCAACATAACCCGGATTCTCTCTGATGACGCACGCCCAGTGGCGTGACGTCTGTATTGCTCACAAATCTTATCCCCTCACCTGATGGGGAGGGAATAAAGCACTGCTGCCGGGTGGCGCTACGCTTACCCGGCCTACATACCGTAGGCCAGTGCAAGCGCAGCGCCGCCTGGCGTTGCTTTTAATTATTCAACAGACACGTTTTCGAAGTGGTGTTTGCCCAGTGGATCAACCACGTAGCCTTTGACTTCTTTACGCACTGGCTCGTACACGGTGGAGTGAGCAACAATCAGCGCCGGAGCCTGATCGTGCATGACAACCTGCGCTTGCTTGTACAGTTCAATACGTTTGTTGTGATCGTCGGTCGCACGCGCCGGCTGGATCAGGTCTTCAAACGGCTTGTAGCACCAGCGAGAGTAGTTGGAACCGTCTTTCGCTGCCGCACAGCTGAACAGGGTGGCGAAGAAGTTGTCCGGATCCCCGTTGTCACCGGTCCAGCCCATCATGACCGCCTGGTGCTCACCCGCTTTGGCGCGCTTCAGGTACTCGCCCCACTCGTAGGTCACAATCTTGGCCTGTACGCCAATCTTCGCCCAGTCAGCCTGAACCATTTCCGCCATACGGCGTGCGTTCGGGTTGTATGGACGCTGTACCGGCATCGCCCACAGCTCCACGGTGAAGCCTTTATCCTGGCCCGCTTCTTTCAGCAGCGCTTTCGCTTTCTCAGGATCGTAGGTGTAGTCCTTGATGTCGTCGTTATAGCCCCACATGGTTGGTGGGATCAGGTTCTTGGCTGCAACGCCCGCGCCCTGGTAAACGGCTTTGATGATCGCTTCTTTGTTCACCGCGTAGGTCAGCGCCTGACGCACTTTCACGTCATCGAACGGTTTCTTCTCGGTGTTGAAGGAGAGATAACCCACGTTCAGGCCCGCCTGCTCCATCAGGTTGATGTTTTTGTCCTGCTTCATGCGCGCGATGTCAGCCGGGTTTGGATACGGCATCACCTGACATTCGTTTTTCTGCAATTTTGCATAACGCACGGATGCATCAGGCGTGATGGAGAAGACCAGACGGTCGATCTGTGGCTTGGTGCCCCAGTAACCCGGGAAGGCTTTATACAGAATACGCGAATCTTTCTGGTACTGAAGCAGCTGGAACGGGCCGGTACCGATTGGGTTCAGGTCCACTTTTTCCGGGGTGCCGGCTTTCAGCATGTTGTCCGCGTACTCTTTAGAGAGAATAGAGGCGAAGTCCATGGCTAGGTCAGCCAGGAATGGTGCTTCCGGACGCGTCAGCACGAACTGAACGGTTTTATCGTCCACTTTCTTCACTTCAGCGATCAGGTCCGGCAGGCCCATCCCTTCGAAGTATTCATAGCTGCCGCCAGAGACCTTATGGTACGGGTTCTGGGCATTTTTCTGACGGTCGAAGGAGAACACCACGTCGTCGGCGTTAAGATCGCGCGTAGGTTTAAATTCTTTGCTGTCCTGCCACTTCACGCCCTGGCGCAGGTGGAAGGTATAGGTTTTACCATCTTCGCTGATATCCCACTTTTCAGCCAGGCCAGGAATGACTTCCGTGGTGCCGGTTTTAAATTCAACCAGACGGTTATAGATCGGTACAGAGCTTGCGTCGTAAGTCGTACCAGAGGTAAAGAGCTGTGGGTTAAAGCCTTCCGGAGAGCCCTCAGAACAGTAAACCAGGGTTTTTGCCTGTACGCTTGCTGCAACGGTCATGGCCACCAGGCTCAGACCAAGCTTAAGCATCCCTGACTTCTTCAAGGAAATACTCATTATTGTGCTCCAATGTGATGTTTTGCTTTGTTGTGTTACGCCGCCTGACCTTTATTTATTTTTTACCCGGTCCGGTCGGTGATGCCCGAAGGCGTTAAAAGGGATAGAGAATCCTTTCAGAAGAGCGTTTGAGTTGCAGCGCAGATCCTCCCTGAAATGCCCCTCGTGCCCTACAATCTGTCAACAGAATGTGAAAACGTCAATAGAGGTGGCGGGGATTTACGTGGAGTGTGAGAAACCGCAAACAAAGATTAAAAAAACCCTGAATGCCAGTTTTCAGCAGAGAAATTTATGCTACTCGCCATGATGCAGCACAATTAACTTCATATTTCGCAACACTCAGTGATTAAGTTTTATTCAGATTGGGTAAATTTTCTTACGGAATGGTGATTATCTGAGCACTAAATACCGCGAACGTTAAAACGCACAGCGAAAAATGCTGAGGTTATCCATAAGCAACGCGAAAAAAGATCAAACTATATATAAAAAAATACAATGGATTATGTCACAAAACCGCAAGCAGGCAGGGGGAAGCAGGGCTAAGGGGTATTTTGAGGACTTGCGCGGAATAACGCATTAATGCAAAAAGGGCTAACCTTGCGGTTAGCCCTTTTTAGAAAGTGGTCGGCGAGAGAGGATTCGAACCTCCGACCCACTGGTCCCAAACCAGTTGCGCTACCAAGCTGCGCTACTCGCCGAATGCGGAGCGCATCTTACTGCTGAGGTGCGCCCCTCGTCAATCCCTTATTTTCAAAAAGCCATTCAACTGGCGATATTCTCGCCAGACCAGCTACTGCGCGGCTTTTGTGGTGTTATCAGGGAGTTTACACCAGTTGTTGTTTTCGTTAATCCCACCGTTCGGTGAGGTGTAGCCGAGACAGCCCATAATGGTGTCGTAGAGCTCAACGTGACGACGCGGAACCTTGATCTCTGCCTGCTGCTTCAGATGGGCAAACATTTTGGCTTTGTCCGGGTTTTCCAGGTACTTATCCGACATCCACATTATCATCGGCACGCGGAACTGCTCAGGCGGCGCCAGCTTGCGCGGCGTGCCGTGCAAATGCTCTTTCTCGTTGATGGATTCGCCGTGATCGGCCGCATAAATCACAATCGCTTTCTTATCGCGAAGCTGGTCGATCACCCGGCTGAGGAAGGTATCCACATACAGAATCGAGTTATCATAGGCATTAATCAGCTCCTGCTTGCTACAGTTTTTGTTAATGCCGACGCACTCAGGGGTCCATTTGGCGAAATCACGGGTATAACGCTGATAATAGCTGTAGTGTGATCCTTTAGTATGCAGAACGATAAGGTGCTTACCCTGCGGATGGTTTTTCAGCGACTGTTCCATCTCGGAGAGCAGCAGCATGTCATCAACGTTCTTTCCACGGTTACGCGGCTCGGCGCCAATCTGCTCACGATAGGCGATGTTATCCGCCATGGTGTTGGTGTAGAACCACATTTCACTTTGCATGGCGAACAGATCGGAGCTAAATCCAAGCTGCTTCAGAACCGCAAACACGTTTTGCTCTTTAAGGGTACGCTGCGGGTTATCGCTCGCTCCGCCTTCACGCACAAACATACAGCGCAACGAGAGCTTCGTGGCGGTATCGCAGGAATAGCCGCGGTAAGCCACCAGATTCTTCTCCTGCGACAGTTTCGGTGTGGTATCGCGGTCATAGCCGAGCATACCCATATGATCCCAGCGCGTCGTTTCGCCGATAACGAAGACTACGTAAGTATCATCCAGCCCGTCAGCCGGCGCCTGGTAGGTGAACTTTTTGGTCGGGTTAATCAGTGATTTCACATCGCTGGATTCGTCCGCCTGAGCCCAGGCGTAAAGACCTAACGCGGATAGCCAGTTGGACGGCAGATACGAGTTAGCCACCACGCCGCCATAGCTTGGCATATCCACGCCTGTCGCTTTTTCGATGCGTTTTTGCTGTTTTTCCATCAGGCGAATCGGCGCCCACACCAGCAGGCCTGCCAGCAGAACGACGGCGACGTTGCGGATGCGCTGTCCCCGGGTACGCAGCTGGCGTAACAGGGTATAGCGGCAGGTATTGCTCCAGATAAAGAAGAGCGGGATCAGGCAGGTCAAAATCGTCCACATGATGAACCCTTGACCCACCACCTCTTTCGAGAGATCGATGTCCGTGGTCATCACCGAGGCGACAATACCGTAGCCAATGACCACGTTCATGAATGTCATGTAATAGCTTGCGGCGGCAGAGATAATCACCACCAGCGAGGCCAGAATTTGCCATGTACGTCGGCCAAAAAGCGAGAGCAGGCGTAACAGGAAGAAGGTTGCCAGGATAGAGCCAAACACTTCAATGACGGCAAAAATTCCATTTCTTACGGTGAGGTGTTCGAAATAACCTTCCACGCGTCTGAACAGTACCGCGCCATTCAGAAACAAACCGATATAGACAGCCAGCATCAGACACAATCTTTGCTGGGTAAGAGACCTAATATATTTCATGCAAACAACCCTGGGGGAAGGGGTATAAAGACCCGCCGAATCTCAGTGAGAAAGCTGACAGAGTAAGTAGATGCGAGCGAAACCGTTATAAGAAACGTCTACAAGCGCGATAAGTAGACCACAGCGGGAAAGAAAAGTGGCAGCAGAGAGTGTGATTGAGGAAGATTTTTACAAAATAACAAGTCCGGAAGTGATGTTGAGATAAAAAAAGAGGCCCTGAGGCCCCTTTTCATCGAATCATGCATGCGCTTCTTTATAAGCCTCGCGCTGCGGCTGACGAATCGTGGTCGACAGCGCCAGCGAGATAATCAGCAAGGCAAATATCACGCAGAAGGTCACGTAGAAGCCACCGAACAGCGAGGCGATCAGCGACCCGCAGATACTGCCGATACCGAAGCCGAGATAAATGACGCCGTAGTTTTTCGCCAGGTTGTTCAGGCCAAAGAACTCGCTCACCAGCGACGGGAAGACGGTAATGGTGCCGCCGAAGTTAAAGGCGACGCAGGCAATCGCCGCAAAGAAGGTCGCCTCGTTCAGCGGTGCAAACAGCAGCGCCGCCATGCCCACCAGGGAGATCACCTGCCCCAGCGTAATCACGCGAATGCGGGCGATTTTGTCAGACAGGATACCCAGTACCAGACGACCCGAAAGGTTAGCGATGGAGATGACCGTTACCGCGTTCGCCGCCGTCGCCGCATCCAGTTTTACCATCCCCTGCGCGATATCTTTCGCCACGCCAATAACATACAGACCGCTCATGCAGGCCGTCAGGAACATCACCGCCAGCATCCAGTACTGTGGCTTACGCATGGACTGTGCGAGGGTGAAATCATTCTCCACCACGCCGTTAACGGTTTTCACTTCCTGCTGCGGGGCATCTTTCATCAGCGTGGCGCCGAAGAGGATCATCACCAGCACAATCACGCCCCAGATCATAAAGGTTTTCTCAAGCCCCACCGAGGCCAGCAGATGGGAGTCGATGAATTTGAACCCCAGGCTGCCCAGGCCATATGAACCAATGGCAAACGCGGAGATAAGCCCTTTACGCTCCGGGAACCACTTCACGCAGTTCGACAGCGTCAGCAGGTAACCTGCGCCGTCCGCCAGCCCCACCAGCACCCCGGCGCTCAGCCACAGCATCATCAGGTTGTTAGAGTGTGCCGTCAGGAAGAAGCCCACCCCCAGCAGGATCCCGGAGGCCATGGTCACGCGCTTCACGCCGAAGCGCTCCTGAAGTTTGCCCGCCACGGAAGAGGAAATCGCTAATCCAAGACTCAGCAGGCCGAAGGAGAATGCCACCTGGCTTATCGGCGCGCCGAGCTTATCAGACAGGGCGCTGTTAAACAGGCTCCAGGTATAGACCGAGCCCAGTGCAAACTGGGTAACGATGGTGCCGAAGAGCGTCAGCCAGCGCGTGCGGTTATAGGTTGATGTGTTCATGGCAGTGTCCTGCAAGAGAAATTAAGGAAATTCGCTGAGGACACGATAAACAAAACCCCAAAACACCAGGGGTAAAACGGCATGAAATGCAGGAGAAACGGAATGAAATGCCTGGAAGCGGGAATAAACGACCTTGCCGGAGAAGAAAACGCTTAAAGGTGAGTGACCACTATCGCCACAACCTGCGCCATTATTGTATTAAATATGTTACCGCAGCGTTTAAAAAAGTAACAACCCTAAAATTTGGCGCTTAAGCCCAGGGTATATAAATATTCTTCCTCCGACTGCTGGTTGTAGCTGATCTTCGCCCAGGGGTGTATATCACCGTACTGGGTATCCACACGCCACCCCAGCGAGTTCACGCTGGCATGCCAGAGGGGGTCGGTCAGCGTCTGCGTGGTGGTTGTATCGCCATACGCAATCACCGTTGCGGGAGGCGTGCCATCAGAGCGCCACGCCATGACCGGCCCGGTCGTGAAATGTCCCGTCACGGGAAAATTCCAGCCAACGCTCAGCACGGTTTCCGCATCCGAACCGGAGGGGTCGTTCAGGGCAAAGCCCGCAGCATTCTGCGAATGGTTAATACGTTCCGCGAGAATATCTTCATAACGAGGTTGGTGATCGGCGTCCCATGTATAGCGTTCTGTCGTATTACTTTGTGCATCTGAAACGATATATTCCTGTTGCCACGCAAAAGCGGTGTTACCTATAAGCAGGCAGGCTGAGACACCCACCAGGCCAGAAGCAGCATGGCGACCACTGATTTTTTTTATCATCATCAAAGCGACTCCAGAAAGAGCCGAGTTCGGCGATATATGTCATTGTTCGAAGAGGTATTAGGGCGTATAGCCCTGTATTAACTATTGTCTCTTTAGCAGACACGTCAAGCCGGGCAGATTGAAATTTTTGCGTTTACCGTATCAGGAAGGGAGATGACCTATGCAACGTTGCGGCTGGGTAAGCCAGGATCAGCTTTATATCGATTATCACGACAAGGAATGGGGCGTACCGGAAACCGACGGTAAAAAACTGTTTGAAATGATTTGCCTTGAAGGCCAGCAGGCCGGGCTGTCGTGGATCACCGTTCTGAAAAAGCGTGAGAACTACCGCAATGCCTTCCACCGGTTCGATCCGGCTGCGGTGGCCGCCATGACCGAAGACGACGTGGAAAGGCTGGTTCTGGACCCCGGTATCATCCGCCATCGCGGTAAAATTCAGGCCATTATTGGTAACGCGCGCGCTTATCTGGCGATGGAGCAAAACGGCGAACCCTTCTCAGCATTTGTCTGGTCGTTCGTGGATAACGAGCCGAAGGTGACGCGGGCCGCCACGCTTGCGGAGATCCCAACCTCGACCCCCGCCTCGGATGCCCTGTCGAAAGCACTGAAAAAACGCGGCTTTAAGTTTGTGGGCACCACCATCTGTTACTCCTTTATGCAGGCCTGCGGGCTGGTCAATGACCATATTACGGGCTGCATCTGCCACCCGGAGGGCCACCATGATCCGCAAATGGCACAGTGAGAATACCGCTCAGCTCCTGAGACTGTGGCTTGAGAGCACTACCGAGGCGCATCCGTTTATCGACGCTGGCTACTGGAAAGCGAACGAAGCGCTGGTGCGGGATGAATACCTTCCCGCCGCCGAAACCTGGGTCTGGGAGGAGAACGGCACGCTGCGCGGCTTTATCAGCGTCATGCAGTCCCAGTTCGTGGGGGCGTTGTTTGTCGCCCCGGCGTTCATCGGAAGGGGGATCGGGCGTGCGCTGCTGAACCACGTTCAGCAGCACTACCCGTATTTAACTCTGGAGGTGTATCAGAAAAACGTGCGGGCGGTGAATTTCTATCATGCTCAGGGTTTTCGCATTGAAGACAGCGCCTGGCAGGATGATACTCAACACCCGACGTGGATCATGAGCTGGCAGGCGGATCAAACGCCGTAAGGGTAAGCGCCGGCCCCTCATATTTCTCCACCCATGCCAGCGCCGTATTCCCCGCGCAGCCATTCCCCAGCTTCGAGCTGGGGAGATCTTTGGTCAACACGTTTACGGCACCGTTCTTACAAATACCGCCCTCGTCCAGCGCCAGATCGGGCCATGCGCCCTGATGAATGCAGAACACGCCAGGGCGGATCCCGTCGCTTACCACGGCGCCAGCCAGCACCTGCCCGCGCGCGTTCCAGACGCGCACGAGATCGCCGTCGTTAATTCCCCGCGCCTTTGCGTCATCGCTATTCAGCGCGATCGGCTCGCGTCCAGCCACCGCATACTGCTCGCGCAGAGCCGAATAGTTAAGCTGGCTGTGCAGGCGATGGGCAGGATGGGCAGACAGCAGCTGAAGCTGCCCCGGCTGCGCATTGCCATGCCATTCGTCCGGCTCCAGCCATGCCGGATGCGGCGGACAGTCCGCGTAGCCAAAGCTGGCGATGCGTTCGCTGTAGATCACAATCTTCCCGCTCTCGGTCTTAAGCGGGTGATTTTCCGGGTCGCGACGGAAGTCAGCAAAGCGCACAAATCGCGCGTTCTGCTCGCTTTCCGGCATTTCGAAGAGTTGATTCGCCTCCCAGAATTCAGCAAATGGCGGCAGCGTCACGCCCTGCGCCGCCCCGCGCTGGCTGGCTATCTGGTAAAACGTTTCGAGCCATTGCAGATCCGTTTTGCCCTCGGTGAAACGCTCGCGCCCGCCCGCTTCCCATAATTCACTCAGGTCAGCAAAGACGTCAAAATCATCACGCGCTTCATCCCGGGGGGCCACGACGCGCTTCATCGGCACCATGTGCTGGTTGCTGTAATCCCCGGTCATGGTGAGATCGTTACGCTCGAACGAGGTCGTGGCGGGCAACACGATGTCGGCATGTTTCGCTGACGCGGTCCAGAAGCACTCCGAGATCACCACCAGCTCTGGCTTCTGCCAGGCGCGGATCAGGCGGTTGGTATCCTGGTGATGGGTGAAGTTGGCCCCGCCCGCCCACCAGACAAACTTAATATCCGGGAAATGGCGATCCTGGCCGTTGTGCTGATAAAACCCGCCCGGGTTCTCCAGAGCCTCAACAATGCGCGCCACGGGAATTTTATCCACCGCGTCCACGCCACCCTGCACTGAGCCCTGCATGGACGCCAGCACCGCCGCTTTACGCGTTGGGTTACCGCCGTTGGCAAAGTGATAGGAAAGCCCAAAACCGCCACCGGGCGTGCCAATCTGCCCAAGCATCGCGGCGAGCGTCACCAGCATCCAGTGTTTTTGCTCGCCAAACTGCTGGCGCTGCATTCCCCAGCCGGACATCAGCATCGTGACGTTGCTATGGAATAACGCCGCCAGTTCGCGGATTTTAACGGCATCAACGCCGCAAACCGCAGCGGCCCACTCTGCGGTTTTGGCGACACCGTCGGTTTGGCCCGTCAGGTAGTCGGCAAATCTATCGAAGCCCGTGGTGCAGCGCGTGAGAAATTCCGTATCGTGCCAGCCATTCTCTACAAGGGTATGGGCAATACCCAGCATCATCGCCACGTCGGTGCCCATATGGGGCGCGATCCACTCGGCGCTGTCGCCGAAGAAATCCAGGGTTTCAGAACGCATCGGATCGATACAGATGATGCGCTTGCCGCTTTTGCGCAGCGCGTCGAAGTAGGAAACGCCCTGCTCGTCGGACGCATTCCAGGCAATCTTCAGGGTGTTGAGCGGGTTGGAGCTCCACAGCACCACCACGTCGGTATGCTCCAGCACCAGCGGCCAGCTGGTCTGCTGCTGATAAACCTCATTGCCGCCCACGACGTAAGGCATGATCGCCTGCGCTGCGCCGGTCGAGTAATCACCCAGATGGCCGGTGTAGCCCCCGGCCAGGCTCATGTAGCGTTGCAGCAGGGTTGCGGCCTTATGCAGCACGCCGTTCGAGCGCCAGCCATAGGAGCCGGCAAAAATGGACGACGGGCCATAGCTGTCGCGGATGCGTTTATGCTGCGTATGGATCAGCGCCAGCGCATCGTCCCAGCTCACGCGAACGAACTCATCCTGCCCGCGCACACCCTGCGGTTTATCCGGTGACGCCAGAAAGCCTTTACGCACCATCGGCCAGCGTACGCGGGTTTTGCTGTGTACCTGATCGCGAACGACGGTCTGTAAAGAGTTGAGATGGCGCGAAGGCAAAGCCCCGCGAGACGACAGCACTGTGTCGCCATCGGTTTCGACCAGCATCGGCCCCCAGTGGGCGGCGGTCAGAATGGTTTTTGTTGAGGTGCTCAAAGCGTGCGCTCCTGGTTGCGTGCAGGTATGACGGCCTTTCGTTGAGGCAGTTTATCGTTTGTGACAAATTTCAGAGTTATACACTGAATTTTCTCAGTATTCGGACGTCATAATCCACTGCCACGTCCGTCGTGGCAAAGAATAAAAAGGATTAAGGAAATAAGATGAAAAAACGCGTACTCGTAATTGCCGCTCTGGTAAGCGGCGCACTGGCTGTTTCAGGCTGCACAACCAACCCTTATACCGGCGAACGCGAAGCGGGTAAATCCGGTATTGGCGCGGGTATTGGTTCCCTTGTCGGCGCTGGCGTTGGCGCACTGTCCTCCTCCAAGAAAGATCGCGGCAAAGGCGCGCTGATTGGCGCAGCGGCAGGCGCAGCCCTGGGCGGTGGCGTAGGGTATTACATGGATGTGCAGGAAGCGAAGCTGCGTGACAAAATGAAAGGTACGGGCGTGAGCGTGACCCGCAGCGGTGACAATATCATCCTGAACATGCCAAACAACGTGACCTTTGACAGCAGCAGCGCGACGCTGAAACCCGCGGGCGCGAACACCCTCACCGGTGTGGCCGCGGTGCTGAAAGAGTACAGTAAAACTGCCGTGAACGTGATTGGCTACACCGACAGTACCGGCAGCCAGGATCTGAACATGCGTCTGTCTCAGCAGCGTGCCGATTCCGTGGCCAGCTCGCTGATCGCCCAGGGCGTTGAAGCAAACCGCATCCGCACCAGCGGCATGGGCCCTGCCAACCCTATCGCCAGCAACAGCACGGCGGAAGGTAAAGCGCAAAACCGTCGCGTAGAGATTACGTTGAGCCCGATTCAGTAATCCCCGAGGGAGAGGGCCGGGGTGAGGGCAACAGACCGCACACCCCGGCATGAACCACTTGCCATCGTTGATTTTCCCGCTAAGGTATTCTCACTAAATTCAGGGAAATCAGCGATGAGCAAACCAGCCCGGGCCACCATCAGTGACGTGGCGAAAGCCGCCAAAACCGGTAAAACCAGCATTTCGCGCTACCTCAACGGCGAGAAACACCTGCTTTCCGATGCGCTGCTGGCGCGGATCGAACAGGCCATTGCCGATCTCGACTACCGTCCCAGCCTGATGGCGCGCGGTCTCAAGCGTGGTCGCACCCGCCTGATTGGGCTTATCATCGCCGATATCACAAACCCCTACTCCGTTAACGTACTCAGCGGCATCGAAGCGGCGTGCCGGGAAAAAGGCTTTACCCCTCTGGTCTGTAACACCAATAACGAAGTTGATCAGGAGCTGCATTACCTTGATCTGCTGCGCAGCTACCAGGTGGAAGGGATCGTGGTCAATGCCGTCGGGATGCGCGAAGAGGGGCTAAATCGCCTGCAACAATCGTCTCTCCCGATGGTGCTTATTGACCGCAAAATCCCGGAATTTGCCTGCGATGTGGTCGGGCTGGATAACACCCAGGCCGCCACCACCGCCACCGAGCACCTTATCGAACAGGGTTTCGAAGCCATTCTGTTCCTGAGCGAACCGCTTGGCATGGTTAACACCCGTCGCGACCGCCTGGCTGCATTTCGCGCTACGCTGGCGCGATATCCCGGCGCGATCGCCGAAAATGCCGAAATTCCTCTGCACGAAGCCGGGCTGCTGGATAACACCCTGCGCCAGTTCCATACCCGACATCGGGGAATGCGTAAGGCGGTGATCTCCGCGAACGGGGCGCTCACGCTACAGGTTGCCCGCTCGCTTCAACGCATCGGCCTGCACTGGGGCAGCGACATCGGCTTACTCGGCTTTGATGAACTGGAGTGGGCAGAACTTGCAGGCGTGGGCATTACCACCCTCAAACAACCCACCTGGCAAATCGGCTATGCCGCGGTTGAGCAAGTGGTTCGCCGTATTGAAGGCACCCGCGATGCCGTACGCGAGCAGGTTTTTTCCGGCGAGCTGATCGTTCGCGGCTCTACCGCTCGCTAATTTCCCCTTCGTGACAGCGATCATAAATTCAACATCCCATTCTTTTCTTTGGAACCGGTTCCATCTAGCGTAATACTATCGATTACGCGTTGGAGTCAGGAAATGAGCAGGAAAATAATGGTGGTCACCGCCGCGTATGGCGCGGATCGGGTGCGACAGGCAGGCGGGCAACGGGCGATGCTTCCCGTTATTGCTGGCGCAGGGGCTGATGGCGTTGAAATCCGCCGCGAACTCTTCAGCAGCGACGAGTTAATGGCGCTGCCTGCGCTCGGCGAGTCCATTGAGCTGCTGGGTTTACTGGCATGCTACTCCGCCCCGGCCCCTCTGTTTATGCCCGACGGCACGCTCAACCCGGATCTCCCCCGCTACCTCCGCGAAGCCAGCATCCTGAACGCGCTATGGCTCAAGGTCTCGCTGGGTCATTTCAGCGACAAACACCACCTTGAAGATCTGCGGACATTGCTGGATGAAAGCGGCATGACGCTGGTGGTGGAAAACGACCAGACCGACTGCGGGCAGCTCGCCCCGATGCAGCGCTTCAAAGCCGCCTGTCGGGTGATGGCGCTGCCGGTAACGCTGACGTTCGATATGGGCAACTGGCTGTGGGTCGGCGACTCCCCGGAAGAGGCTGCGCGTCAGCTGGCACCCGCCGTGAGCTATATTCACGTGAAAGCCGCGGTCCCGCATAAGGCGCAGTTCCGCGCCGTCGCGCCGGATCAAACCGATTCTCGCTGGCAGGATCTGCTTAATCAACTGCCTGCCGACGCGCCGCGCGGTATCGAATTTCCGCTCGAAGGGACGGATCTCACCGCCGTCACCCGCCATTACGTCAACCTGCTGCGCGAGGAGTAAACCATGCACAAGACGCTGGACGTTATCACCATCGGCGAGGCCATGGCGATGTTTGTCGCCACCGAAACGGGCGAGCTGAGCGCGGTGGAACACTTTATCAAACGCGTGGCAGGCGCCGAGCTGAATGTCGCTACCGGCCTTGCGCGGCTGGGGCTGAATGTCGGCTGGGTGAGCCGCGTGGGCAATGACAGCTTTGGCCATTTCGTTCTCGACTCGCTGAAAAAAGAGGGCATTGATGCCGCAGGCGTCACGCTCGACGGACGCTTCCCGACGGGCTTTCAGCTGAAATCGAAAGTTGAAAATGGAACCGATCCCACCGTTGAGTATTTCCGCAAAGGCTCAGCAGCAAGCCATCTCTCCGTAGAGGATTATCATGCCCCTTATTTCTCCTCCGCGCGCCATCTACACCTGAGCGGCGTGGCGGCGGCGCTTTCGGCCAGTTCGTACGATTTACTGGATCACGCTGCGTCGGCGATGAAAGCGCAGGGCAAAACGATCTCCTTTGATCCGAACCTTCGTCCGGTGCTGTGGAAAAGCGAAGCGGAGATGGTTGAGAAACTCAACCGACTGGCGTTTCAGGCGGACTGGGTACTGCCGGGCGTAAAAGAGGGAATGATCCTCACTGGCGAGACCACGCCGGAAGGCATTGCGGATTTTTACCTCAACCGAGGGGTAAAAGCTGTAGTGCTGAAAACCGGTGCCGACGGCGCGTGGTTTAAAACCGCCAACGGTGAGCAAGGCGCTGTCGCAGCGGTAAAAGTCGACAACGTGGTCGATACCGTGGGCGCGGGCGATGGGTTTGCCGTCGGGGTCATTAGCGCCCTGCTGGAAGGCGAACCGCTGTCGCAGGCCGTGGCGCGGGGCAACAAAATTGGTTCGCTGGCGATCCAGGTGCAAGGCGATAGCGAAGGATTACCGACACGAGCAGAGCTCGGCGTCTGAATTCCCTCTCCCCGTGGGAGAGGGCCAGGGTGAGGGCAGCAATCCGCACCAGATAATTAAGCCACCGTGTACCCTACAGACAACGGCGGTAACAACCTCAACAACAGAGGCAAGCCTATGAACAGTTCGACCAATGCAGTCAAACGCTGGTGGTACATCATGCCCATCGTGTTTATCACGTACAGCCTGGCGTACCTTGATCGTGCCAACTTCAGTTTTGCATCCGCCGCCGGGATCAACGAAGACCTCGGGATCACCAAAGGGGTTTCATCCCTGCTGGGTGCCCTCTTCTTCTTGGGCTATTTCTTCTTTCAGATCCCCGGCGCGATTTACGCTGAACGCCGCAGCGTGCGAAAGCTCATTTTCATCTGCCTGATCTTATGGGGTGCCTGCGCCTCCCTCACCGGCGTGGTGAATAACATTCCTGCACTGGCTGCCATTCGCTTTATTCTCGGCGTGGTGGAAGCGGCAGTGATGCCGGCAATGCTGATTTACATCAGCAACTGGTTCACAAAATCTGAGCGTTCACGTGCCAATACTTTCCTGATACTCGGTAACCCGGTCACGGTGCTATGGATGTCGGTGGTGTCCGGCTACCTGATCCAGTCCTTCGGCTGGCGCGAGATGTTCATCATCGAAGGGGTTCCCGCAATCATCTGGGCCTTCTGCTGGTGGGTGCTGGTGAAAGATAAGCCAGCCCAGGCGAAATGGCTTTCAGAGGACGAAAAGGCTGCACTTCAGGCACAGCTGGATAAAGAGCAGCAGGGGCTGAAAGCGGTGCGTAACTACGGTGAAGCCTTCCGCTCCCGCAACGTGATCCTGCTGTGCGCGCAGTATTTTACCTGGAGTATTGGCGTGTACGGCTTTGTGCTGTGGCTGCCGTCGATTATCCGTAGCGGCGGTGAAAACCTTGGCATGGTGGAAGTGGGCTGGCTGTCATCGGTGCCTTACCTGGCTGCGACCATCGCAATGATTATCGTCTCCTGGGCATCGGACAAGCTGCAAAACCGTAAGCTGTTCGTCTGGCCGCTGCTGCTGATCGCTGCTTTTGCCTTCATTGGCTCCTGGGCCGTGGGCGCGAACCACTTCTGGGCCTCGTATACCCTGCTGGTGATTGCGGGTGCAGCCATGTATGCCCCGTATGGTCCGTTCTTTGCCATCATTCCGGAAATGCTGCCGCGTAACGTCGCAGGGGGCGCGATGGCCTTGATCAACAGTATGGGCGCGCTGGGTTCATTCTTCGGCTCGTGGTTTGTTGGCTATCTGAACGGCGCAACCGGCAGCCCGTCGGCCTCTTACATCTTTATGGGGGTGGCGCTTTTTGCCTCGGTATGGCTTACTCTGATCGTTAAGCCTGCTAATAATCAACAGCTACCCGTCGGCGCACGCCACGCCTGAATCCTTTTAAAATCAACGGAGATTAGCATGAAGCCGTCCGTCATTTTGTACAAAGCACTGCCTGAAGATCTGCAAAAACGCCTGGAGGAACACTTTACTGTTACCCGGGTGAAGAACCTCAGCCCGGAAACCGTGGCACAGCACGCCGACGCGTTTGCCAGCGCCGAAGGCCTGCTGGGTTCAAGCGAAAAGGTGGATGCAGCGCTGCTGGAGAAAATGCCGAAACTTCGTGCCACCTCAACCGTTTCTGTGGGATACGATAATTTCGACGTGGATGCGCTTAACGCGCGCAACGTTCTGCTGATGCACACGCCTCATGCCCTGACGGAAACCGTCGCCGACACGCTGATGGCGCTGGTGCTCAGCACCGCCCGTCGCGTGGTGGAGGTGGCCGAGCGCGTGAAAGCGGGCGAATGGACGAAAAGCATTGGCCCGGACTGGTTCGGCGTGGACGTACATGGCAAAACGCTGGGGATTGTGGGGATGGGGCGTATCGGCCTGGCGCTGGCACAGCGCGCCCATTTCGGCTTCAGCATGCCCATTCTGTATAACGCACGCCGTCATCACGTTGAAGCTGAAGAACGTTTCAACGCCCGCTACTGCGAGCTTGATACGCTGTTGCAGGAAGCCGACTTTGTCTGTCTGATCCTGCCGCTGACGGATGAAACGCGTCATCTCATCGGCAAAGCGGCGTTTGAAAAGATGAAGAAATCGGCCATTTTCATCAACGCGGGTCGCGGCCCGGTGGTAGATGAAAAGGCGCTGATTGAGGCACTGCAAAACGGTGAGATCCACGCCGCCGGGCTGGACGTGTTTGAACAGGAGCCGCTGCCGGTGGATTCACCGCTGCTGACCATGCCCAACGTCGTCGCCCTGCCCCACATCGGCTCTGCGACACACGAAACACGCTACAACATGGCGGCGACCGCAGTGGAAAACCTGATTGCCGCGCTCAGCGGTAAAGTGGATAAGAACTGCGTTAACCCACAGATACAACAGTAGGAACGAAAAAACCCGCCAGAAGGCGGGTTTTTGAATTTTGTGCTACTGGGTTGGAAGCTTACAGGCTTACAACGTTACCAGCTGCTGGGCCTTTAGCGCCGCTTTCGATGGTGAAGGAAACTTTCTGACCTTCATCCAGAGATTTGTAGCCATCGTTCTGGATAGCAGAGAAGTGTACGAACACGTCTTTAGAGCCATCGTCAGGAGTGATGAAGCCGAAACCTTTATCAGCGTTGAACCATTTTACCAGACCAGTCATTTTAGCAGACATAGAAATTACCTTATTAACAAATATATTGTGCCTTCCGGCTTGATGGATTGCGTTACAGATTTTTAAGCGATGAAGGAAGGGTCACTACGAAGGGTATCTATGGATAACAATCTGGACTGCTTTACTAAACTGCTTTAGGTCTGTGTAACAAACCGACGAACATAGTTATACCGATGTGGTAGATGAATGACAAGCGTTATTTTCATTAAGCATAAAAAAACCCCGCCAGAAGCGGGGTTTTTTTCTTATTCCGTTGCAGCGACCGCTGCGCTCCACGCCTGGCTAAAGGCCTGGTGCTGGGACGCGAGCGGCCCGATCAGCGTATTGTACTGGCTCGCCTGCTGGGAGGTCGGGAACTGAATACCGTTAGAGACGAAGCTCACCTGCGTACCCTGCTCACTGATAAAGTCACCCACCTGAACCAGCTGCTGAGTAAAGACCTGCGCTGCTGGGATCAACGGCTGCAAGGCGTTTGACGGTTTAGTCACCACTCTCTCATACACCTGGTCATAAACCGGCTTCAGATCTTCGCCCTGCTTCAACGCGGAACGCGAGGCATCAGCCTGCATTTTGGCATTTTGCAGCTGCTGACTCAGCACCCCGAGCGCGCCATTGGACTGGCGCAGCGGTTCACGCTGGGTCACATAATCCTGCGGAACGCGGATGGCGTTCACGCTATCCACTACCGGGCGGATACCGGAATCCATCGCCTGGCTTACCTGCTGTGAATAGCCATACAGAATGGCGTAATCCGACACGAATGGACCAAACTGTTTTTTCTGATCCGCAGTCAGCGTTGGTAAACGCTCGCCGCTACGCATCACTGTATTCTGTAGAAAATCGATAAACGCTTTGCGCTGATCGCCTTCTTTATCGAAACACCCACTCAGGCTAACAACCATCAACAACGCCGCAATAGGCGCAAACCAGCGAGAGCAGGACTTTCCTGTCGCCATTTTATTACTCCTTTCACCCAAAAAAGCGCACACCGGCACACGCGTGCCCAACGCTGACAAGGATAGTCCAGGTCAGCCTTGCAAGATAGAGTTTTCATGCAAAACGGGTATTCCCGTTTTTGTACTGACTATTTACAAAAAAATACCTGTTCATTCCTACATATGACTAATCAGGTAATTAGCATAACTATCCATATAGCTGAAACGGGTAAAGCGATCGTGATCGCACAATTAATCACAGCCGTGACGATCCTGTGTTTGGTTTAGGGACTATTCTTAACATGCTCTCTGATGTTCATGATCCCGATGTGTGATTTATGAGGAGTTCTCAATGGAATTAAAAGATCCTGAGTTTGAGCTGCTGAGCAGCCTGGAACAGATTATTTTTAAAGATGTACCGCCGACGATTACCCTGAATCAAAAGTCCAATCCTTTTAGTGAATTTGAGCGTTTACGTAAAGGGTCGGGCCTGAAAACAGATGAATTCGCAAGAGCGATGGGTGTCAGCGTAGCGATGGTGCTGGAGTGGGAGTCAAAACGTGAAAAACCTACCCCAGCCGAGCTAAAGCTGATGCGCCTGATCCAGGCAAACCCTGACCTTCGCAAGCAGTTAGCCTGATTAAGTTTGTTTGCCCCCGCCCTTGCGGGGGCTTGTGTTTACAGCCTTTCACATCGCCATCCCGACTTTTCCCACACCAGCTCATGCGTCAGCTTTAATCCTGCCAAAAACGCTTCATCATGGGACACTACCAGCAGCGCGCCGGGGAAATCGGCCAGGGCCGCTTCAATGGCCTGCACGGAGGCCAGATCGAGGTGATTGGTCGGTTCATCCAGCAGCAACAGCTGCGCCGCCTCTTCACGCCACAGCGCGCAGGCCAGCGCGGCCTTCAGGCGCTCGCCGCCGCTTAGCGCGGCCAGAGGCAGCGTCACTTTCTCCGCGCCCAGCTGAAGCTGCGCTAAACGGGTACGCAGCGCCCCCTCTTCGAGCGGCGTATTGCTAAGGCTGAGGTGCGTCATTACCGACTGAGACAGATCCAGCCGGGAAAGATGCTGATCGAGACAGGCGTGCCTGACGGAGACCTTACAGGTTCCCGCAACAGGGGCGGTTTCGCCCAGGATCACTTTCAACAGCGTGGATTTTCCACAGCCGTTCGGCCCGCGTAGCGCCACACGCATCGGGCCATCCATTCGCCAGCCGATCGGGAGGACAGGCACGTGCGGAAGCACCAGTTCTTCCAGCACCAGCACCTGTTTCCCTTCCGGAATTTGACTGCCCGGCAGGGTAAACATCACCGCGTTATCCTCTTCAACCCGCTCGCGTGCCTGGTTAACCGCAGCGTTCAGGGCATGATTTTGATCGCTATGCTGTTTTTTCCAGGAACCAATACGCTCTTTCGCCGCTGCTTTGTATTTGACCCGTTCAAACGAGGCAATGTTAAGACTGTCGACCTTACGAAGCGTTTTGGTTGAACGCCGCTGGCTGTCGTCATGCTCTTTATGCATGCGGGCTCGGGTACGTTTGCGCTCGGTGGCAGCATGCTCCAGCGCGGCGCGGGCGGCCTGCTGCTCGGCATCACGCTGGGTTCGATAGTCAGCATAATTCCCGCCGTAGCTGCGCAAGCCCGAAGCACTCAGTTCAAGTATACGCGGCACCTGCGCCAGCAATTCCCGATCGTGAGAGGCCACCAGCACCCCGCCCTGATACCGGGCAAGCTGCTCGTAGAACCACATGCGGCCTTGCCTGTCGAGGTGGTTGGTCGGTTCGTCCAGCAACAGGTAATTAGCATCTGCGGTGAATGCATCGCACAGCAAGGCACGAATGCGCTCGCCACCGCTCAGCTCTGCTGCGGGTTTATTCGGGTCAAAAGGTGGAAGCGAGGCCGCGATAAAAGCCTGGCTCAGCCGTTCAGCCAGATCCCAGTGGCCGTCGAGCGTGTCCAGATCGTCGGGTTTATAATGACCGCTGTCGATGCGCGTGCGCGCCGCAAAGATCGCGTCGTAGCCAAGCAGTTCGGCAAGCGTGGTATTAGCAGAAATATCCTGCTGCTGCGCCACACAGGCGTGTGTAGCAAAGCGCTCAATGTGACCGCTGGCGGGCTCATCAATACCTGCCAGCAGCCGCAGCAGGCGCGTTTTGCCGCTGCCGTTGCGGCCAACCAGCGCGCACGCTGACGCATCAAGAGAAAGAGACAGAGGACCAAAAAGGATATCGCCCGTCGCAAACTGACAGGTGACCTGATGCAAAATAAAAGAGGGGGACTGCGCAAAATGAGCCATAAGCACTCCTGAATGAAATCAAAACATCCCCTGCCGACGCGGTGCGTTTAGCAAGGATCGAAATTCATCAGTCGTGTTTGTTCATTTTTGGTGGGCGCTCCTGAGGGCGAAAGTTAACGGGAACAAGAATAACGGCAATGCACCGCCCGTTTCAAGGTTAAATTTTCACCAGCGCGATTGTCAGCGTGAAAAAAACCCGCCGAAGCGGGTCTCTCAATCAGATAAACGCAAACGCATCGCCGAACAGACGATCTTCCCGCGCGTCACGCTCGTTGCAGAACAGGTCGCGGGCAATTTTCGCCATTTCGAAGCGACCGGCGATGTAGATATCGTGCCCCGCCAGCGTCCCGTGATCCTGCAATACCGCGGTCAGCACCGTACCGCTACGCCCGCGCCAGCCCTCTTCCGGCTGCTCGACAACCGGCTCGATGCGCAGGTTTGGATGATTGACGCTCAGCGCTTCCAGCTCAGACAGATCGTAAAGATGCTTCTCTTCACGGCCGCCCCAGTAGATGGTGATATCGCGATTTGGATTACGCGCCAGCGCCGTTAACAGAATAGAGCGGACATAGGAGAAGCCCGTACCGCCGGCAATCAGGATCAGCGGACGGTCTTCGTCTTCACGCAGCCAGGCCTCACCGTGAGGAATATCGACCACGATTTCACGCTCTTTCAGGATGCGGTCCATCACGGCCATCGCGTACAGGTTAAGCTCAGACGCACCAATATGCAGCTCAATAAATTCCTGCTCTGCTGGCGTTGAGGCCATAGAGAAAGGACGCTTATCACGCTCGTCCATCACGACCATCAGGTACTGACCGGCACGGAATGAAAATGCCGCTTCAGGAACCAAACGGACGCGATATACGGTGTCGGTAATAGCATCTACCGACGTCACTTTACAGCTTAAGGTTGTCATTCGCTCTCTCTGTCGGGAAGTCTATAGGGCTAAACGGTCTTATTCTGCCTTACCGTTACTCATTATGGCCAGCTCGTCCCAGATCGCGTCAATTCGCGCGGTCACGGCAGGATCTTTTACGATCGGGCGACCCCATTCACGGTCGGTTTCGCCAGGCCATTTGTTCGTGGCATCCAGTCCCATTTTTGAGCCAAGGCCGGAAACCGGCGAGGCAAAGTCCAGATAATCAATCGGCGTGTTTTCCACTAACACTGTGTCACGCGCCGGATCCATACGCGTGGTGATGGCCCAGATCACGTCATTCCAGTCGCGGGCATTGACGTCATCATCGCAGACAATCACAAACTTGGTATACATAAACTGGCGCAGGAAAGACCATACGCCCATCATCACGCGCTTAGCGTGACCGGCATACTGCTTCTTCATCGTCACTACCGCCAGACGATACGAACACCCTTCCGGCGGCAGATAGAAATCCACTATTTCCGGGAACTGCTTTTGCAGGATCGGCACGAATACTTCGTTCAGCGCCACTCCCAGCACCGCCGGTTCGTCGGGTGGACGGCCGGTGTAGGTGGAGTGATAAATGGCATCTTCACGCTGGGTAATGTGCGTGACGGTGAATACCGGGAAGTTATCCACTTCGTTGTAATAGCCGGTGTGGTCGCCGTACGGCCCTTCGGGTGCCAGCTCGCCCTGTTCAATGTAACCTTCCAGCACGATCTCCGCGCTGGCGGGCACTTCCAGGTCATTGGAGATGCACTTCACCACTTCGGTTTTGGTGCCGCGCAGCAGCCCGGCAAAGGCATATTCAGACAGCGTATCCGGAACGGGCGTCACTGCGCCCAGAATCGTTGCCGGATCGGCACCCAGCGCGACGGATACCGGGAAGCGTTCGCCCGGACGGGCCGCGCACCACTCCTGGAAATCCAGCGCGCCGCCGCGGTGGGACAACCAGCGCATGATGAGCTTGTTCTTGCCAATCAGCTGCTGACGATAAATGCCGAGGTTTTGACGCTCTTTATGCGGCCCGCGCGTCACGGTGAGGCCCCAGGTGATCAGCGGTGCGGCATCTTCAGGCCAGCACTGCATGATCGGAATTTTGGTCAGATCAACCGCATCGCCTTCCAGCACTTTTTGCTGGCACGGCGCACCGCGCAGGCGCTTAGTTGGCATGTTCAGCACCTGCTTAAACTGCGGCAGCTTGTCGAACAGGTCGCGGAACCCTTTTGGCGGCTCCGGCTCTTTCAGAAAGGCCAGCAGTTTGCCCACTTCACGCAGCGCCGTGACATCTTCCTGCCCCATGCCCATCGCCACGCGGCGAGGTGTGCCAAACAGGTTGCACAGTACCGGCATGGCGTAGCCTTTTGGGTTTTCAAACAGCAACGCCGGGCCGCCCGCGCGCAGGGTACGGTCAGCGATCTCTGTCATTTCCAGATACGGATCAACAGGAAGCGTAATGCGTTTGAGTTCGCCCTGCTTTTCCAGCAGCGCCAGGAAGTCGCGTAGATCGTGGTATTTCATGCAGTTAATCATGGCCTCTCTGTAAGCGCTTCATTATACGGCGTAAGACCGCGTGATGCTGTAATTTTGTTAAATTAGCGTGAACTTCCACGACTTACTCTCTTTTTCGCCATTATAATCACCTTAGCGATCCCGCCAGGGTTTTGGTATGCTTGCGCCCCGAACAATGGGAAGAGTGATTATGCAGGCCTGGTATTTACTGTATTGCAAACGCGGGCAACTTCAGCGCGCGCAGGAACATCTTGAACGTCAGTCTGTTAACTGCCTGACGCCCGTGATCACGCTTGAAAAAATGCAGCGTGGAAGACGCACGACCGTCAGTGAGCCTCTGTTCCCGAACTACCTGTTCGTTGAGTTCGACCCCGAAGTGATCCACACCACGACGATCAGCGCTACCCGCGGCGTAAGCCATTTTGTGCGTTTTGGCGCCCATCCGGCAAGAGTACCGTCATCGGTTATTCATCAGCTTTCTATCTATCAGCAGCCTGACGATATTACCGATCCTGAAACCCCATACGCCGGAGACAGCGTGGTGATCACCGAAGGTGCCTTTGAAGGGTTACAGGCCATCTTCTCTGAGCCGGACGGTGAAGCGCGTTCCATGCTGCTGCTCAACCTGCTCAACAAAGAGGTGTTGCAGAGCGTTAAAAACACCGATTTCCGCAAAGTTTAGAACTGCACGCCGAACAGACGACGCACGTTATCATCGGTTTGTGCTGCCAGCCACTGCGCATCTTCTCCGCGCCAGTGCGCCACTCGCTCAGCAATATGCCCCAGATAAGCCGGTTCATTACGTCGTGATGCCGGTTTGGGCTGCATATCCCGGGGCAACAGATACGGCGCATCCGTTTCCAGCAGCAAACGATCGGCCGGGATAACGGGCAACAGCTCGCGCAACTCCAGCCCACGTCGCTCATCGCAAACCCAGCCCGTGATACCCAAATAAAGCCCGCGCTTCAGGCAATCCAGCGCCTCCTGACGGGAGCCCGTAAAGCAGTGCAATACCGCACCGGGCAGCTTCTCCAGCCAGGGTTCCAGCAGCGCCAGAAAACGTTCATGCGCATCGCGACAGTGCATAAACACCGGCATCCCCAGCTCTGCGGCCAGCGCGAGCTGGGCGGTAAATGCCCTCTCCTGGTCTTCAGGCGTCGAGAAGTTACGGTTGAAATCAAGCCCGCATTCGCCAATGGCAACCACTTCTGGCGTTTGTGCCAGACGATGAAGCACCTCAGCGCTTTCATGCGTCCACTGGCTGCTGTCATGCGGATGCACGCCGGCGGTGGACCAGCAGTGTTGATAGCGTTGCGCCAGCTGCCGTGCCTGCTCGCTCTCATGCAGGTTCGTTCCCGTCAGTAACAGGCCGTTCACGCCGGCGGCAAAGGCGCGCGCCACCACCTCATCGCGGTCTTTCGCAAACTGCGCACTGGTCAGGTTAAGCCCGATATCAAACATACGTATCCCCATATGACAACCGCCCTGACGGGCGGTTGGTTTTATTCTTTAGTGGTCTCTTCAGACGGCTCGTCTTCTTCGTCCCCGGTACGTCCCTTTCCTACGTAGAAACGTGCGAAGAACACGCCGACTTCAAACAGGCAGTACATGGGTATCGCCAGTAAGGTTTGCGAGAAGACGTCCGGTGGCGTCAACAGCATACCTACGACAAACGCACCCACCAGGATATAAGGACGCTTCTTGCGCAGGTCGTCAGGCGTGGTCACGCCCACCCAGCAGAGCAGGACAATCGCGACGGGCACCTCGAAGGCAACACCAAAGGCCATAAACAGCGCCATGACGAAGCTGAGGTAGCTGGCGATGTCCGTCGAAACCTGTACCCCTTCCGGCGCGGTATGCGTCAGGAAGCCAAAGGCCAGCGGAAAAACAACGAAGTAGGCGAACGCCATGCCGATGTAAAACAGCAGCGAGCTGGATACCAGCAGCGGAATAACCAGCTTGCGTTCATGCCTGTACAGCGCGGGCGCCACAAATGCCCAGACTTGATACAAAATGACCGGTGCAGATGCAATCAACGATACCCAGAAGGTCAGCTTGATGGGGGTAAAGAACGGCGAAGCAACGTCCGTTGCAATCATCGTCGCGCCCAGCGGCATCTGTTTAATCAGCGGCGCAGAAACCACCTGATAGATATCGTTGGCGAAATAGACCAGACATAAAAAAATGAGGAAAACCGCAATAATGCAGTTTAACAGGCGCTTACGCAGCTCAATGAGGTGCGCAATCAGCGGTTGAGTATCATCTACTGCCATGTTTACGCTTTATCACTCGACGAGGGGGATGATTCGGAAACAGGCGCGGCGGGTTTTACCTCAGCCGTTTTGACCACGGGCTCTTCCGGCGGCACCTGCTTTTTCACTTCGGGCTCCTGCGGCGATTGCTCTGGCGAAGCGGCCTGATGCTCCGCGCTGGAAGGCGTCACACCCTCGCGCTGCTCTTCGCTGCCCTTCACCACCGGATTATGGATGGTGTTTGCTTCATCGCTCGCCTTCTCAGGATCGTTAATGCTGTATGAGCGCTTCATGGATTCAGCCGCTTCGCGCAGCTCATCCATCGATGCTTTCAGCTCCGGCGTCAGGTTGTCCATGCTCGCCTTTTCAACCTTTTTCAGGCTGTCCTGAAATTCCTGAAGCTTCAATTCCTGCGCCAGCTCGTTCTGCACGGTCGTTGCCAGCGAGCGGAGCGCCCGCACCCAACCCACGACGGTTTTCACCGCAACGGGTAAACGCTGCGGCCCCAGCACGATCAGACCAATCACAAAGACCAGCAGTAACTCACCAAAACCAATGTCGAACACGAATTACACCTGCTCTTTATCGTGACGTTTGGCCTCTTCCTTTTTGGCTTCGTCCTGCTTATCGGCGATAGATTTAGCGGTAAAATCAGCATCCTGACCGGTTTTTTCCTGCTTATTCTCATCATCGCTCATGGCTTTCTTGAAGCCTTTGATTGACGCGCCCAGGTCGGAACCAATCGATCCCAGTTTTTTCGTGCCGAACAGCAGCACAACGATGACGGCAATGATCACTAACTGCCAGATACTGATACCACCCATGCGTGTTCCCCAGTGATAGATGATTAATTAGTCAGATCGCATTATACGTATGCAATCCATCGATAGCGACGCTAATTCAGCGCGTTTTTCGCCAGCCAGCAAGCCAGACAACCACGCCGGCAGCCATAATCCAGGCTGGCATCATTTCCCAGTCCGGACGATTGATCAACAGCAACGTGCCGCTTATCAGCAGCGTCGCGCCAATTCCGAAGAGATAGCGGGACTGCCCCTGACGCACGCGACTGGATTGAAGCTCGTGCGCGATTTTATCCATGCTGTGCTGAAGGTTCTTGCTCTGACGCAAACTGTCGTAAACCAGTTCAGGAATTTCAGGCATTTTTTCAATCCAGAACGGGCCTTTCTCTTTAAGCGAGCGAACCAGCGCAGGAATACCGACCTGATCCTTAATCCAGGACTCAAGGAACGGTTTCGCGGTTTTCCACAAGTCTAACTGAGGATAGAGCTGGCGGCCTACGCCCTCAACGTAAAGTAATGTTTTCTGAAGTAAAACTAATTGTGGCTGCACTTCCATATTGAAACGGCGTGCGGTGTTGAACAGGTTCAGTAAAACGTGACCGAAGGAGATCTCCGACAGCGGCTTTTCAAAAATCGGCTCGCAGACGGTGCGGATCGCAAACTCAAACTCTTCCACGTTGGTATCTGGCGGAACCCAGCCTGAATCCACATGCAGCTCGGCCACCTTACGGTAGTCGCGGTTGAAGAAAGCGATAAAGTTCTCGGCGAGATAACGCTTGTCCTCTTTATTCAGCGAGCCAACAATTCCGCAGTCGATGCCGATGTATTTCGGATCTTCCGGGTGCTCGTAGCTGACGAAAATATTGCCCGGATGCATGTCAGCGTGGAAGAAGCTGTCGCGGAAAACCTGCGTGAAGAAGACCTGCACGCCGCGCTCGGCCAGCAGCTTCATGTTGGTGCCCTGCTTTTCCAGCGCCGCCACGTCCGAGACCGGAATGCCGTAGATACGTTCCATCACCATCATGTTCTGGCTGCAATAGTCAGAGTAGACTTCAGGAACATACAGCATCGGGCTGTCTTCAAAGTTACGACGCAGCTGAATGGCGTTCGCCGATTCACGCAGCAGGTTAAGCTCATCAATCAGCGTTTTTTCGTATTCCCGCACCACTTCCAGCGGACGCAAACGGCGGCCATCCGGCAACAGACGCGGCACCCAGCGGGCCAGGCGATAGATCAGCTTCATGTCCGCTCTGATAACCGGCAGGATATCCGGGCGAATCACCTTAATGACCACCTCTTTGCCATTTTCCTTCAGGCGCGCGGTGTGAACCTGCGCAATAGACGCTGAGGCCAGAGGCTGGATGTCGAAATCATCAAACCAGGTGTCGATGGGAATATTACCCATCGCCTCTTCGATTTGTTGCTTTGCTCTCTCCCCATCAAACGGGGCGACGCGGTCCTGCAACAGCGCGAGCTGATCGGCAATCTGCGGCGGGAATAGGTCGCGACGCGTTGAGAGCATCTGCCCAAACTTGATCCAGACAGGACCGAGCTCCTGCAACGCAAGACGCAGGCGTGCGCCCAGCTCCTCATCCTTATGGCGATTCGGCATCCAGAACAGCGTGCGCCGCCAAAGCCGAAGCGGCAGAGTGATACGCATTCTGGGGATAAGCTCGTCGAGCCCGTAGCTCAAAAAGGTGCGAACGATAAAGTAGAGGCGCCGAATTTCACCAGGCGTCATTTGCCCTCCAGTTTTTCCAGCCGTTTGGTTAACGCATCAACTGCGCGCTCAACTGCCGCGGTCTCTTCAGCAAACCAGGCGACCTCTAAAGGCCCCGGCGCCATACGCCACTCTTCGGTCAGCACCTCGGCAGCATAGCGTTGTTGACGGAGCAGACCTTTGCGCAGGAAAGCGGAGCCCGTGCGCAGCGTTTTGCTTATCCCTTCGGCCGCGATGTCGCCGATATAGGGTGCCAGAAGTTCCGCCGGGTCGAATTCTGCCTGATCGCTGAGTGCAACGAAGTTCTGTACAACCTGAATATCGCCTTCGACTTCCAGCTCACCGCTGCGAATAAGCGCCGTCATCTGCTGACGGTCACGCACTTTTGGCAGTACGCTCATGTGCGTAATCACCGAGCAGTCAGCCGTGCCTTCCCATTCACCCAGAACGTCAAGCTGGCGTTCGCTGAAGACCAGCACAAGCGGCGTCGAGAACTCCTTTAATACAATACGCAGTACCTTCCCGTTAAGCCGCTGACGTGCGGTTTTCAGCGCCGGTGCGCGATACAGAAAGGCATTCAGTACATTCTCGATGCCAGCGGTGACTAAGGGTTTAATGGGCACGGGAAACCTCCACTCAGAACTTGTAACCACGATGCAGCGCGACGACACCCGCCGTCAAATTGAAGTATTCCACGTTTTCAAACTCCGCATCCTGCATCATCGCTTTCAGCGTGTCCTGATCCGGGTGCATTCGGATGGATTCGGCCAGATAACGGTAACTTTCGGCATCGTTCGCCACCAGCTCGCCAATGCGCGGCAGAACGTGGAAGGAATAGGCATCGTAAGCTTTGCTCAGCGGGTCGATAATGGGTTTTGAGAACTCGAGAACCAGCAGACGACCGCCCGGCTTCAGCACGCGGTACATGGAGCGCAGCGCTTTGTCTTTATCGGTCACGTTACGCAGACCGAAAGAGATGGTGATGCAGTCGAACGTATTGTCCGGGAACGGCAGCGCTTCGGCGTTCGCCTGAACATATTCCACGTTCCCCACCACGCCGATGTTGCGCAGCTTTTCGCGGCCCATTTTCAGCATGGAGTCGTTGATATCCGCCAGCACCACGCGGCCCGTTTCGCCTACCAGACGGGAGAATTTTGCGGTCAGATCGCCCGTGCCCCCGGCTAAATCCAGCACCGTTTGTCCACGGCGCACGCCGCTGCAATCAATAGTAAAGCGCTTCCACAAGCGATGAATGCCGAATGACATCAAATCATTCATCACATCGTACTTCGCCGCCACGGAATGAAATACGTGGGCCACCATGTCAGCTTTCTGCGCTTTGGCGACAGTCTGAAAGCCAAAGTGCGTTGTGTCTTGTGAATCGTCAACCATCTCAGAGCCTGCTAATCAGTCAAATGTTCGTGAAGTGTAACAGATTGGGCGCATTTGCCCTACGTTTCAACCACCGTGAAAGAAACGTGCCGGCTGCTCATCTGGCGATAAACTCGCCGCTAAATCGTTGTCTTCATTGCGGGAATTTTGCTCAGCGTCGCCTTCGCGCAGGCGGAACTCTTCGTCCTGAGCGGTCGCCTGCTCCACCAGTTCCGGATTAATCTCGCGCTTCACCTCCACGCCCAGGCTGCGGAACGCCTCCGCCTGTGCCAGCAAATTGCCGCGCCCGGAGGAGAGTTTTTTCATCGCCTGGCGGTAATTATCCTGGGCGCGATCCAGGCTTTGCCCCACCGAGGACATATCGTCAACGAACAGCCGCATTTTGTCGTACAGCTTGCTGGCGCGATCGGCAATCTGCTGCGCGTTACGACTTTGGTGCTCATAGCGCCACAGGTTGGCAATGGTCCGCAAAGCCACCAGCAGCGTGGTGGGGCTGACCAGCATAATGTTATTTTTCAGCGCTTCGGTAATAAGCTCAGGCTGTCTGTCGAGCGCCAGCAGGAATGCAGGCTCGACAGGAATGAACATCAGCACGTAATCCAGCGATCGCAGCCCCGGCAGCTGCTGATAATCTTTCCTGCCCAGCAGACGAATATGGTTACGCACGGAGGCGATATGCTCCTGCAACGCTGATTCTCGGGTGTAGTCATCGTCAGCGTTGAAGTAGCGCTCATAGGCGACGAGCGTCATTTTGGCGTCGATAACCACATCTTTGCCCTGAGGCAGACGCACAATCACATCCGGCTGCATTCGCGAGCGCGCGTCGTTTTCAATGCTGACCTGCGTCTCATATTCATACCCTTCGCGCAGGCCTGAGGCCTCCAGCACGCGAGTTAAGACCACTTCGCCCCAGTTTCCCTGCGCTTTGTTATCGCCTTTGAGCGCCCGCGTCAGGTTGATTGCCTCCTGCGCCATCTGCGCATTCAGCTGCTGGAGGTTACGGATCTCGTGCGCCAGGGTGTGGCGCTCGCGCGCTTCCTGTCCAAAGCTGTCCTGCACCTGACGGCGGAAACCGTCCAGCTGTTCGCGCAGCGGCGTCAGCAGGCTGTTCAGGCTCTGGCGGTTTTGTTCATCCACGCGGCGGTTGCTGTGCTCAAAAATACGGTTCGCGAGGTTTTCGAACTGCTCGCTGAGGCGCTGCTCGCTGTTGATCATCTGGCGGATTTTGTCTTCGGCGTGCAGCTGGGTGGATTCAAGACGGGTGGTCACTTCGCGGAGATCGGCCTCCAGCGAGGTATTGATGTCGCGCAGGTTACGCAGTTCGTTATTGAGCAGTTCACACTCTTCGCGCCAGTGGTCGCTCAGCGCAAGCTGCTGTTTTGTCGCGCTGAGTTCAGCCACGATCTCTTCGCGCTCTGCCAGCTGTTCGGCTTTCTGCTGCGCGTGCTGGTAGCTGGAAATGAGCCAGCCAATCCCCACGCTCGCCAGCGCCACTACCGCATAAACCAGGATTGAGATATCCACAATGCCCCCCTGCATCCACGTATAACCCGCACAAAATAGAATTGTGCTGTATAAACGTCCAGTTTGAAAGGGTTTTCCTGCGAGGCGCTACGCAAAAAATAAAGGCCGAACGCGTCGGCCTTTTATCTCAGACGAGAGGATTAGAGGAGACGGCGAGCCGCTTCAACCACAATTTTCACCGCATGACTTTCGGTCTGCTTCATGGTTTCGGCGTTCGGGATCTCCTGCTGGGTACGGTTGACGATCACGCCCGCCACCATACCGGCACGCAGACCCTGGCTTGCGCACATGGTCAGCAGCGTTGCAGATTCCATTTCATAGTTCATCACGCCCATGGACTGCCACTCTTCCATTGAGCCTTTGAAACGGCTCACTACGCGGCCAGAGAAGGTGTCGTAACGCTCCTGGCCCGGATAGAAGGTGTCGGAGGAGGCCGTCACGCCCACGTGAGTGGTTGCGCCAACGGATTTCGCCGCTTCTACCAGCGCGGTGGTGCACTCGAAGTCAGCCACTGCCGGGAATTCCATCGGTGCAAAGTGCAGGCTTGCGCCGTCCAGACGCACGGATGCCGTCGTAACCAGCACGTCGCCCACGTTGATGTGCGGCTGAATGGCGCCCGTGGTGCCGATACGCAGGAAAGTACGAATGCCCAGCTGCGCAAGCTCTTCAACGGCGATTGAGGTAGACGGACCACCGATACCGGTAGAGCACACGATCACCGCTTTGCCGTCCAGCTCTGCGCGCCAGGTGGTGAATTCGCGATGGGCTGCCAGCTTAACCGGCTTATCCATCAGCGCGGCGATCTTTTCCACACGCTCAGGATCGCCAGGGACGATAGCCAGCGTAGCCCCTTGTAAATCGTTTTTAGTGAGGCCGAGATGAAAAACATCAGACTTAGACATAGGTGACTCCTCTGTGGGTCGGTTAGTCAGAAGAAGTAAAAAGGTACTTTACAGAAGCAATGTGCATTATTTCGTGATGCATCTCACCATGAATGAAAATGATTGCAGTTAATTTCCATCAAATAGTGATTCACATCACATTAACAAGTTATATCGACGGGTGCTGCACAAAAGATAGACGCTATAAGGCACTGTGGATTGTTAACCTGGTGTCTATATTTATCTTTGCGCTAATCCATTCATTGGTACGGAGAATGCCATGACTGAAAAAACCGGTTTTGCACCTGCTGCTGCCCCGCATGCCTCAACCTTTGTCTCAACCCCTGAAGAGGCCATCACCGCAGGCGAAACGTCGATTCCCTCTCAGGGAGAGAACATGCCGGCGTACCACGCGCGGCCAAAATCCGCCGAGGGCCCGCTGCCTATCGTGATTGTGGTTCAGGAAATATTTGGCGTTCATGAACATATTCGTGACCTCTGCCGCCGCCTGGCGCTGGAGGGTTATCTGGCCGTTGCGCCAGAGCTCTATTTCCGCCAGGGCGATCCGAACGATTACAGCGACATCCCGACGCTGTTCAGCAACCTGGTCAGCAAGGTGCCGGACGCGCAGGTGCTTGCCGATCTTGACCACGTTGCCAGCTGGGCGGCGCGCAACGGCGGCGACCCGCACCGTCTGATGGTGACCGGCTTCTGCTGGGGCGGGCGCATTAGCTGGCTGTACGCCGCGCATAACCCGCAGCTGAAAGCCGCCGTAGCCTGGTACGGCAAACTGGTGGGTGAAAAGACCCTAAACTCGCCGAAGCATCCGGTTGATATTGCTACCGATCTCAATGCCCCGGTGTTAGGGCTGTATGGCGGCCAGGATACCGGCATTCCGCTTGATACCGTCGAGACCATGCGCCACGCGCTGCGGGCGGCAAACGCGAAGGCCGAAATCGTGGTGTATCCCGATGCCGGACACGCGTTTAATGCCGATTATCGTCCGAGCTATCACGCGGAATCGGCGAAAGATGGCTGGCAGAGAATGCTGGCGTGGTTTAGCCAGTACGGCGGGAAAAAAGCATAAAAAAAGCCCGGTGGCGGCTGCGCCTTACCGGGCCTACAGGCAGGCCGGGTAAGCGATAGCTCTACCCGGCAATCCAGCAACACTACGCCTGACGCAGATTCTGCGCTGCCTTCACCATATTTGCCAGCGCGGCGCGCGTCTCCGGCCAGCCGCGGGTTTTCAGGCCGCAGTCCGGGTTTACCCACAGGCGTTCCGCCGGGATGCGCTGGGCGGCTTTCCTCAGCAGCCCTTCAATCCACTCCACGCTCGGCACGTTCGGGGAGTGAATGTCATACACGCCCGGCCCAATTTCGTTCGGGTAGTCGAGCTCTTCAAACGACTCCAGCAGCTCCATGTCTGAACGCGAGGTCTCGATGGTAATGACGTCGGCGTCCAGCGCGGCAATGGAGTCCATGATGTCGTTAAATTCGCAGTAGCACATGTGGGTGTGGATCTGCGTATCATCCTTCGCAACGGCGGCGTTAATGCGGAAGGCTTCCACGCCCCACTGTAAGTACGCATCCCAGTCGCTGCGACGCAGCGGCAAACCTTCCCGCAGCGCCGGTTCGTCGATCTGAATGATGCCAATCCCCGCCGCCTCCAGATCCGCCACTTCATCGCGCAGCGCCAGCGCGATCTGTTTGGCAATCGTCTCGCGCGACACGTCTTCGCGCGGGAACGACCAGCAGAGAATGGTCACCGGGCCGGTCAGCATGCCTTTTACCGGTTTATCGGTCAGAGACTGGGCATACTTCGCCCACTCCACGGTAATCGCCGCCGGGCGGCTGACGTCACCGATCACTACCGGCGGCTTCACGCAGCGGGAGCCGTAGCTCTGCACCCAGCCGTTCTGGGTAAAGACGAAGCCGTCCAGGTGCTCACCAAAATATTCCACCATGTCGTTACGCTCGGCTTCACCGTGCACCAGCACGTCCAGCCCGAGGCGTTCCTGCTCGATAATCGCCTGCTTGATGTGTTCCGCGATGCCGGTGCGGTAATGATTCGCGTCCAGATTGCCCTTTTTGAAGTCCAGACGCAGGCCGCGGATCTCGGTAGTCTGCGGGAATGAACCGATGGTCGTGGTCGGCCACGCGGGCAGGTTGAAACGGGCGCGCTGGGCTTCGGCACGTACCTCGTACGGGCTCTGGCGCTGGCTGTCCCGGGCGGTAATGGCCGCCAGACGCTTTTCCACCGCCGGGTTGTGCACGCGAGCCGAGTGACGACGCGCCTGGATTGGGGCGCTCCAGTCGGCAATCGCCGCCGTATCGCCGCTGTTGAGCGCATCGCGCAGCAGCGCCAGCTCTTCACATTTTTGCAGGGCGAAGGCAAACCAGCTTTTCACTTCTGCGTCCAGGCGAGTCTCCACGCTCAGATCGATCGGACTGTGTAGCAGAGAACAGGACGAAGCCACCCACAGCTCGCGTTTACCGACGATGTCTTTAATTTGCGCGTATTTCTCGGTCAGATCGGCGCGCCAGACGTTACGGCCGTTAACCAGACCGGCGGAGAGCAGCCAGTCCGCAGGCAGACGCTTATGCAGCTCCGCCACCACGTCGTCTTTACCGTGAACGAGGTCCACGTGCAGGCCCTGAACCGGCAGCGCGGTAATGGTGTTGAGGTTCGGCGTCACGCCTTCGAAATAGGTGGTCAGCAGCAGCTTCACCTGGCCGGTGAGCGCGTCATACGCTGGTTTAAAGGCATCCAGCCACGCCTGCGGCAGCTCAAGCACCAGCGCGGGTTCGTCGATTTGCACCCACTGGATGCCGCGTTTGCCGAGCTCGATCAGCACCTGCTTATAGACCGGCAGAATATCGTTGAGCAGGCTGAGGCGGTCAAACGGTTCGCCTTTCACTTTGCCCAGCCACAGGTAGGTTACCGGCCCCAGCAGTATGGGCTTCACCTGATGGCCCAGCGCCAGCGCTTCGTCCACTTCATCCAGAAGCTGCGTCCAGGTCAGCGCAAACTGCTGGCCCTTAACGAACTCCGGCACCATATAGTGATAGTTGGTGTTAAACCATTTGGTCATTTCCGCCGCTGCCGCTGGCTCACCCGTTGGCGCGCGGCCACGGCCGATGCGGAACAGGGTGTCGATATCTACCGATCCATCGCTGTTCTGATGACGAGCCGGCACGTTGCCAAGCAGCAGGCTGGTGGTCAGAACATGGTCGTACCAGGCGAAATCGCCCACCGGCAGCAGGTCAACGCCCGCCTGTTTTTGCTGATCCCAGTGACGGGCGCGCAGCTCGCGGCCCACCGCCAGCAGTTCTTCACGGGTGGCGTTACCCGCCCAGTAGCTTTCTTGCGCTTTTTTCAGCTCGCGACGCAGGCCAACGCGAGGGAAACCGAGAGTGTGAGAGCGGATTGTCATGGCATACCCCTTGTAGAAATTCGTTATTTAGACGTCCAGATGTTTACACTTCTATAATTGGCAGGTACTGTATATTCCTCAAGCGCAAAATGTTCATGGCGAAGTGAAGGACTTTCATGATCGAGATAAAACACCTGAAAACGCTACAAGCGTTGCGGAACTGCGGTTCTCTTGCGGCGGCAGCGGCCACGCTGCACCAGACCCAGTCTGCCCTTTCTCACCAGTTCAGCGATCTGGAACAACGCCTCGGTTTTCGTCTTTTTGTGCGTAAGAGCCAGCCTTTGCGCTTTACGCCGCAGGGCGAAATTTTGCTTCAACTGGCGAACCAGGTGCTGCCGCAGATTGCCAGCGCGTTGCAGTCCTGCAATGAGCCGCAGCAGACCACTCTGCGCATTGCCATTGAGTGTCACAGCTGTATTCAGTGGCTGACCCCCGCGCTTGAGAACTTCCGCCAGAAGTGGCCGCAGGTGGAGATGGACTTTAAATCCGGCGTTACGTTTGATCCGCAGCCGTCGCTTCAGCAGGGTGAGCTGGATCTGGTGATGACCTCAGACATTCTGCCGCGCAGCGGCCTGCACTATTCGCCGATGTTTGATTTTGAGGTGCGTCTGGTGCTGGCCCCGGATCATCCGCTGGCCGCCAAAACGCGCATCACGCCGGAAGATCTTGCCAGCGAAACGCTGCTGATTTACCCGGTACAGCGCAGTCGTCTGGATATCTGGCGCCATTTTCTGCAACCCGCAGGCATCAGCCCTCAGCTGAAAAGCGTGGACAATACCCTGCTGCTGATCCAGATGGTGGCGGCCAGAATGGGGATCGCGGCGCTGCCGCACTGGGTGGTCGAGACGGTTGAACGCCAGGGTCTGGTGGTCACCAAAACCCTGGGTGAAGGACTGTGGAGCCGGCTGTACGCTGCCGTGCGCGACGGCGAGCAGCGTCAGCCGATTACGGAAGCGTTTATTCGCTCAGCGCGGAACCACGCGTGCGACCATCTTCCGTTTGTGCGGAGCGCGGAGCGACCCAGCGGCGATGTACCCACAGCGAAGCCAGGATCACCGTTCCCCCAATAAGGAAGCTCGGCCAGTGCGGCTGTTCCTGCCAGATGGCGAGGTTTACCAGCAGCCCCGCCGGGACGTGTACGTTGTTCATGATCCCCAGCGTTCCGGCGTCTACCTGCGTAGCGCCGTAGTTCCACATAAAGTACCCCAGCCCCGACGCCACCACGCCCAGCCAGACCAGAACGCTCCACTGCACGGTAGTGGTCGGCAGCCTTTGCGGATTGCCGAGCAGAAACCACGCCGCTACCGCGACAATCGCCGCGCCCATATAGAACCATGCAAACGCGTTATGCTGCGGCATCGGGCGGGTTTCCATCAGGCGTTTGTAACCCACCATCCCGATGGCGAAGCTGATATTGGCGAGCTGGACGAACATCAGCCCGGTCCAGAAGTGATCGCTCACCTTGTCGTAGCGAATGATCGCCGCGCCAATCACCGCCAGCGCGGCGCTCAGCAGATATCCCCAGCGCAGGCGGCGCTTGCTGAGCAGGTCGTAAATCAGCGTGATATAGAGCGGCGTCAGGACGGTAAAGAGCAAGAATTCCGAGACGGACAGGTAGACGTAGGCCCGAAAGCTGAACAGATACATGATGCCGAGCTGCATCGCGCCCACCAGCATGTACAGAAGAAGGGTTTTCAGCGATTGTCCGCGGGTGCGCAGGAACGGCAGGAATACCAGCGCCGCCAGCCCTACGCGCATCAGTACCGAGAAGTAGCTGTCGACCGATCCGGCAAGGTATTCGCCAATCAGGCTAAAGGAGAAGGCCCACAGGACAGTGGTGATAATGAGTAGCGCCACAATGCTTGTCTCTCAGAAAGAAGGACAGGCATTGTAGCGAACTCTTTAGTTGACAACTGAGCAATAAATAATCAAATGAAGATTATTCAAGGAACAGCTTGCGCAAATACTTAGGCACCGCGTTATCGGCGTTGGTGCCGATCACTTCCAGCTCCGGGTGCAGGTCTTTAAGGCGCTGGTGCGCGTTCTGCATGATGCAGCCTTTGCCCGCCATGGAGAGCATCTCGGCATCGTTCATGCCGTCGCCGAACGCGATGCAGTCTTTCAGCTCAAAGCCCAGACGTTTTGCCACCGCTTCCAGGGCGTGACCTTTGGACACGCCGCCCGCCATCACTTCCAGACAGGTCAGCGTGGAGAAACTCACGTTGACGCGGTCGCCCCAGCGGGCGTTGATCGCCTGCTCCAGCGGCAGCAGCGCTTCGTGGCTTTCGCAGGTAAAGAACACCTTGCTGATCCCCTCCGGATCCAGCAAACCCGGCTCATACAGCGAGTAGTTGAATACCGCTTCCTTGAAGAAGCGCATTTCGTCCGGGCGATGACGGTTCATAAACCATTCGTCGTCACGGTAAACGTTGGTGACGATATCCGGGTTGTTATGCACCACGCCGAACAGATCGGCGGCGATATCACGATCCAGGTTATGGGTGAAAATGAGGTTGCCGTCCGTGTCGTGTACGCGAGCACCGTTGGAGGTGATCATGTACGATTTGATTTCCAGGTTATCGCGGATCTGCCCCACGTCCACGTGGTGGCGGCCGGTGGCGAAGACAAAGTTCACGCCGCGGGCGGTAAGGAGTTTTAAGGTCTCTTTCGCGTAAGGCGACAGGGTGTGGTCGGGGGAAAGCAGCGTGCCATCTAAATCAGATGCAACAACCTGGTACATAGGGATTTAAACCTCTGGTGAAAACAGTAATCAGTTATGCCTGTTGAAAAATTCAACAATAGCGTTGAGCGCGACTGAGCGCATAGCGTCCTTTTCGAAAAGGATCTCATGGTACGCGCCGTTGATGACAAGCGGTTTACCCCCTTCACACGGGTGGCCCGCCGCGGCGCGCAGTTCACAGTATCGATCGTGCATGCGGTTATCCACCACACGCTCTTCCTCCGCCTGAATCAGAAGCGTCGGCGTGTCATCATCCCCCACGCCCGCCAGCACCTGCTCACCGGCGTGAATGCCTTCCCGCACCCAGTGCCAGGTCGGGCCACCGACGCGTAAGCGTGGCTCATCGGCATAAAAGCGCAGGTTGCGGCGATAGCGCTGCCGGCTGTGGGTTAACACGTTGATGGCAAACGGCAGCGCCCGCCAGCGCCCTGTCCCGATGGCATAATTTTCCCGAATACGCTGATGGCCCTCAGCCCAGTCGAGAAGATGGCGTACCATCCAGTCAGGGAAGCGAATCACAATGCCATACATCGGCGCGGTAAGCGCGATGGCATCGCACTGGTGATCGTAGCGCTGCAAAAACAGCGTGGAAATGGCACCGCCCATGGAGTGCGCCAGTATATAGCGCTTGCGCCACGGGCCTGGCTGCACTTCCTGCTCCCAGAACGCGGCGAAATCGTCGACGTAATCGCTGAAGTTATCCACGTGGCCGCGATGGGTATCCGGCAGCAACCGGCCTGAAAGCCCCTGCCCGCGATGGTCGATAATTAATACGTCGAAGCCCAGATGGAACAGGTCATACGCCAGCTCGGCATATTTGACGTAACTTTCGATACGGCCGGGGCAGACCACAATCACCCGGTCATTTTTTTCATCACGGAAACGAACGAAGCGTACCGGGATCCCTCCGACGCCCGTAAATTCATCTTCCTCTCGCTGGCGCCAGAAATCGCTCAGCGGCCCCATGGAGAAAGCCGCAAATGCGTTTTCTCGTGTTTCCCAGTCCTTTTTCTGCTGAAACATTGGGTTTCCACCCCCCGTAATCCAGGGAATATAGTTTTTTTCGTCATCGGTCACAAAATGACTCAACAATAGCGTATTGTGGCATAAAAACAGACGATCCGGGAGTTTCAAATGACCTTCGAGTGGTGGTTCGCTTACCTGCTGACATCCATCATCCTCAGCCTTTCACCCGGCTCCGGGGCCATCAATACCATGACCACCTCCATCAACCACGGCTATCGCGGCGCGGCGGCGTCGATTGCCGGTTTACAGACCGGGCTTGGCATTCACATTGTGCTGGTGGGGATTGGCCTGGGGACGCTGTTCTCCCGTTCAGTGCTGGCGTTTGAAGTACTGAAGTGGGCCGGTGCGGCGTATCTGATTTGGCTGGGCATTCAGCAGTGGCGCGCGGCAGGCTCAATTGATCTGAATACGCTTTCCCGGACGCAAACGCGCAGCCATCTGTTTAAGCGCGCGGTGTTCGTTAACCTGACCAACCCAAAAAGCATCGTGTTCCTCGCCGCCCTGTTCCCGCAGTTTATCGTGCCGCATCAGCCTCAGGTCATGCAGTATGTGGTGCTCGGCGCGACCACCATTATTGTCGATATCATTGTGATGATTGGTTACGCGACGCTGGCGCAGCGAATTGCGGCGTGGATCAAAGGGCCTAAGCAGATGAAGGCCCTGAACAAAGTCTTTGGTTCACTGTTTATGCTGGTTGGCGCGCTGCTTGCGTCAGCGCGTCATGCTTAGCGAGAAATAATGAGATGAATGCCGAAGCCGGCGAACAGCGCGCCGGCAAAGCCGTCGATCCACTTCGCGATACGCTGGTAGCCGCGACGCATTGCCGGTAAGGCGAACAGGCTGGCAACAATAGTGAACCAGGCGAACGTCTCAACGACGATCAGCAGGAAGATCCCCCAGCGCGCGCCCGCGCCGACGCTGTCACCCACAAACAGCGAGAACACGGAGCCGAAATAGATAATCGCTTTCGGGTTCGCCAGGTTGGTCAGGAGACCTTTCACAAAGCTTCGTCCGCCCGTTGCCAGCTCAACCTTTGGCTCTTCCGGCTTTTTCTCTTCTTTCTTCAGCGCCCCGCGCAGCATCTGATAGCCCATCCAGCACAGGTACAGTCCGCCGCCGACCATGATGATGTTATGCAGCCACGCCATCTTCGCCAGGATCAGGTTCAGACCGAGCAGCGCAACCGCCGCCCAGACCATGACGCCCATGGTAATACCGAGCACACCCATCATCGCCTCTTTGCGGGAGCGGCTGACGGCCGTTTGTGACACGAAGAAAAAGTCAGGGCCAGGGCTCATCAGCGCAACGATGTGCACTAACGCCACGGTGAGAAATAGCATTAACATAATTAGCTCGCGGGGAAATAATTCAGTGAGTCATCATCCTGGCACTTTTTCGCCCGGCTGACTACTCCTCATCATCACCATCGGCGTGAGAGCGGATGAGCGCCATAAATTCTTTACCAAAGCGCTCCAGCTTGCGCGTACCGACGCCGTTGACGCTGAGCATTTCGCTGGCGCTGAGCGGCATCTGCTCGGCCATCTCAATCAGCGTCGCGTCGTTGAACACCACGTATGGCGGGATGTTCTCTTCATCCGCAATGGCCTTGCGCAGCTTACGCAGCTTGGCGAACAGCTTGCGATCGTAGTTGCCGCCGTAGGACTTTTGCATCACCCGCGGCTTGAGGGCGACGACGCGCGGCACGGCGAGCTTCAGCTCCACCTCGCCGCGCAGGACCGGTCGCGCCGCTTCGGTGAGCTGAAGCGCAGAGTGCTGGGCGATATTTTGCGTGGCAAAGCCGAGGTGGATCAGCTGGCGGATGATGCTTACCCAGTGCTCGTGGCTCTGGTCTTTACCGATGCCGTAAACCGGCAGCTTGTCGTGACCCATGTCGCGGATACGCTGGTTGTTGGCACCGCGCAGCACTTCCACCACGTAGCCCATCCCGAAGCGTTGGTTCACGCGTCCGATAGTCGAGAGCGCTTTGCGCGCGTCCATCAGGCCATCGTATTGCTTTGGCGGGTCGAGGCAGATATCGCAGTTGCCGCACGGCGCCTGTCGTCCTTCACCAAAGTAGTTGAGCAGCACCAGACGGCGGCAGGTTTGCGCTTCGGCGAAGGCCCCCATCGCGTTGAGCTTGTGGCGTTCGATATCCTGCAACTGCCCCTGCGGTTTTTCCTCCAGACAGCGGCGCAGCCACGCCATATCCGCCGGATCGTAAAACAGCATCGCTTCCGCAGGCAGGCCATCACGCCCCGCGCGGCCGGTTTCCTGATAGTAGGATTCAATGTTGCGCGGAATGTCGAAGTGCACCACAAAGCGCACGTTGGGCTTGTTGATCCCCATCCCGAATGCCACCGTTGCAACCACAATTTGCAGGTCGTCGCGCTGGAATTTCTCCTGCACCTCGGCGCGAATGTGGTTCTCCAGCCCGGCGTGATAGGCCGCGGCGCTAAAGCCGCGGTTTTGCAGACGCGCGGCGGTGTCTTCCACCTTCGCGCGGCTGTTGCAGTAGATGATGCCGGACTTGCCGCGCTGCTCCTGCACGTAGCGTAAGAGCTGATCCAGCGGCTTGAATTTTTCCATCAGCATGTAGCGGATGTTCGGCCGGTCGAAGCTGCTGACCTGGATGTACGGATCTTTCAGCCCCAGCAGGCGAACGATATCCAGACGCGTGGTGTCATCCGCCGTGGCGGTAAGCGCCATAAACGGCAGCTCGGGGAAGCGCTGACGCAGCTGGCCGAGCGCGGCATATTCCGGGCGGAAGTCGTGCCCCCACTGGGAGATACAGTGCGCTTCATCCACCGCCAGCAGGACCGGGTTCCAGTGCGCCAGGTTTTCGAGGAAGTTGTCCAGCATCAGACGCTCTGGCGCGATATACAGCAGACGAACCTGTCCGGTGCGGCACCCGGCCATCACCTCTTGCTGCTGCTCGCGGGTTTGCGTTGAGTTAAGACAGGCCGCCGCCACGCCGTTGGCGAGCAGCTGGTCGACCTGGTCTTTCATCAGGGAAATAAGGGGCGATACCACGACCGTCAGGCCGTTAAGCACCAGCGCGGGCACCTGATAGCAGAGCGATTTACCGCCGCCGGTCGGCATCACCACCAGGCAATCGCGGCCTTCCAGCACGGTTTCAATGATGGTTTCCTGGCCAGGACGGAACTGCTGGTAGCCGAAGGTTTCATGCAAAACCTGTTTAGCCAGCGATTCCTGATTCAATACTTCCGCCTGCGCCACGTTAACCCCATATGCCAGAAATGAAACAGGCGCTATTTTCAGCGCCTGAGAGAGAAACTTCAACGTTTAACGCAAAAACATTCGAGCAGCTTAGAAAATATCGTTCAGCATGACGCCCACACCAACGCGAGTCTGATTGAAGTTGTAATCGATCAGCGATTCGCCATACCCGCTATACACCTGGGTATAGAGACGCACGTGTTTCGTCACCGGGTAGCTCAGGCCCAGCTCAGCGCCGCCGTATCCGGTGTTCCAGTTGTACTGACCTTTGGCGCTCAGCACCGCGTCACCCAGCTGATAGCCCACCTTGAGCTGATAGTAGCCCATGTATTTGGTGATATCCGGGTTGTCATCGGTGCTGCCCACCACGTACCACGGCTTCACTTCCACCATGAAATTGCCGTTCTGCGCCATCAGACGCGTATAGACGCGGTTCCAGCTGCGTGAGGTTGGGTCGGAACGACCGTTGGAATCGTGGTTATAACCCACCTCTACGTCGCGCAGCGTCCAGCCTGCAAACTCATAATCGGTGGCGAAACCGAGGAACAGCTGCGGCTCATAGTTGGTTTCGCGGAACGGTGAAGATTCGCCGCTGTTGGAGAGCTGCCACCATGACTTCTGCGTGTAGGACGCGCCAAGCACCGAGTTCGGCCCCAGGATGCCGCGCCAGAACGGGAAGGCGAGGCTGAGCTGGAACTTCACCTCATCTTTACGCGCATTATCAGACCAGTTATAGGAGCTTATCGCCTCTTTGTTGAGATCGCTGGTCTGGGTGTAGATCACGTAGTTTGTGTCATAGGGGTACAGCGTGAACGGATTGTCGTGCTCCTGAAGCATATTGGCGATGATGCTGCCCTGAACGGCAGGTTTATCATGCACTTCTTTGATCGTCGCTTCCTGCGCATATGCTGTGAGGGGCAGCGCAACCGCCGCCAGTAACCAACCCAGATACGTCCGCATCGGTGGTGTTCTCCTGAAATTGTGACATTTAATGAATAGTTTTGTCTGCGCATTCTACAGACTTCTGCGATAACTTCCGCTTCCTCGTTTCTTAAAGTGGCATTCCTTTATCCTGAAGCATAAAATCAACATTTTATTAACAATAAGGATGCCACGTCTGATGTCAGCCACGCTAACCGCCGAAGAAACATTAAAACTCGTGGGCGAGATTTTTGTGTACCACATGCCGTTTAACCGTGCACTGGGTCTTGAGCTGGAACGATACGAAAAAGACTTTGCTCAGCTTAGCTTCAATAATCAGCCAATGATGGTGGGCAACTGGGCGCAAAGCATTTTGCACGGCGGGGTGATTGCCTCTGCGCTGGACGTGGCGGCCGGTCTGGTGTGCGTGGGCAGCACGCTGACGCGCCACGACACCATCAACGAAGATGAGTTACGCCAGCGCCTGTCGCGCATGGGAACCATCGATTTACGCGTCGACTACCTGCGACCAGGACGCGGAAACCGCTTTACCTGCACCAGCAGCCTGCTGCGCGCCGGGAATAAAGTTGCCGTTGCCCGCGTTGAGCTGCATAACGAAGAGCAGGTTTATATCGCCAGCGCAACCGCCACTTATATGGTGGGTTGAGGCGGCAAATTCGGGTAAAATTGATTCACTTTTTTGTAACGGATTTTCCCGATGGATGCTAAACAGACGCGGCAGGGCGTTTTACTCGCCCTTGCCGCTTATTTTATTTGGGGTATCGCGCCGGCGTACTTCAAGCTTATCGCCTATGTCCCGGCGGACGAAATCCTCACCCACCGCGTCATCTGGTCGTTTTTCTTTATGATCGCGCTGATGAGCATCAGCCGTCAGTGGTCAGGCGTCAAAACGCTGCTGAAAACGCCGAAGAAGGTCTTCCTGCTCGCGCTTTCCGCAGTGCTGATCGGCGGCAACTGGCTGCTGTTCATCTGGGCGGTGAATAACCATCATATGCTCGAAGCGAGCCTGGGGTACTTCATTAACCCGCTGGTGAACATCGTGCTGGGGATGATTTTCCTCGGCGAGCGCTTCCGTCGGATGCAGTGGGTGGCGGTGATTCTGGCCTTCTGCGGCGTGCTGGTGCAGCTGTGGACCTTTGGCTCGCTGCCGATCATCGCCCTCGGCCTGGCGTTCAGCTTTGCCTTCTACGGCCTGGTGCGTAAGAAGATTGCGGTGGAAGCGCAGACGGGCATGCTGTTTGAAACCTTGTGGCTGCTGCCGGTCGCGGCAATCTATCTGTTCGGTATTGCCGACAGCGCCACCAGTCACATGGGCAGCAACCCCTGGTCGTTAAACCTGATGCTGATGGCCGCAGGCGTGGTCACGACGATTCCCCTGCTGTGCTTCACCGGCGCGGCAACGCGTCTGCGCCTCTCCACGCTGGGCTTCTTCCAGTACATTGGCCCGACGCTGATGTTCCTGCTGGCGGTGGTATTTTACGGCGAAGTGCCGGGTGCGGATAAGATGGTGACCTTCGCCTTTATCTGGGTAGCGCTGGCGATTTTCGTCGCCGATGCGATTTATACCCAGCGCAGAACCCGCAGAGGAATGTAGGTGTTTTGTAGGGCGGGTAAGCGCAGCGCCACCCGCCAGATTTTACAGCCAGTTCTTCCGCTTAAAGTACAGATACGGCGCCAGCCCGGCGAGGATCATAAAGATAATCGCCCCCGGGTAACCAAAGCTCCACTTCAGCTCCGGCATAAACTCAAAGTTCATCCCGTAGCTGGACGCCACCAGCGTTGGCGGCAGGAACACCACGGAGACCACCGAGAAGATCTTGATGATGCGGTTCTGCTCGATGTTGATAAAGCCCATCGCCGCCTGCATCAGGAAGTTGACCTTCTGGAACAGGGATTCGTTGTGCGGCAGCAGGGATTCGATATCGCGTAAAATCTCACGCGCCTGCTCCAGCTGACCGCCCGGCAGACGCGCCTTGCGCACCAGGAAGTTCAGCGCGCGCTGGGTATCCATCAGACACAAACGCACCTTCCAGCCGATATCTTCCAGCTCCGCCAGCGTGGACAACGCTTCGTCGTATTCATCGCCCTGATGGCCTTCCATGATCACACGGCTCAGCTTTTCCAGGTCGCTGTAGATGTTTTCAATTTCATCCGCCAGCTGTTCGATTTTGGTTTCGAACAGATCCAGCAGCAGCTCATAGGCGTTTCCGTCTATCATCGCCTGGCTGCGGGCACGCATGCGGTAGAGACGAAACGCCGGCAGTTCGCGCTCGCGCAGGGTGAACAGGCGGCCATCGCGGATGGTGAACGCCACGGTAGAGTTCCCCGCGTGGTCTTCGGCATCTTCAAAAAAGAAGAAGGAGTGAATGTGCAGGCCGTCTTCGTCTTCAAAAAAACGGGCGGATGCTTCGATGTCTTCCAGTTCCGGGCGTGTCGCCAGGCTTTGCCCCAGTTCAGATTGTACGCGAAGGCGTTCATCGTCGTCCGGCTCGACCAGATCCACCCATACGGCATCAATGAGGGGCTGTGACTCTTCGGCTTCAAGCCGAGTCAGTCGGTTATTTTCGAGTTGAAATGCGCTCAACATGACCGGGACTCCCAATGCAAAAAATATCGGACAGTTCGGTGGGCACACAGAAACAAATTGGGTTTCAGACCATTAAACAGCCTGACTCAGCGCGACGGGAAAAATGCAGTCGCTGACAACCACTAAGGCCATCAGCAAGAGGAGATAGCCTTAGGAGTTGTTCCTGGATGACAGGGAATTGAGCCAGTATCTACTGGGTGTGTCCAAGGCGAATGTCCTCTTAGCGTAATCGTGCGCGCATGTTACGCCAGCAATAACTGTGGCGTCAACACGCAACGGAACGCTGAAGGGCATTAATTGACCTTCAGCGTATAAGGCTAGCAGATTATTACAAAATAGTGATATTTTTCTGAAAGTTACACACTTTCCAGCCTGGCATAGGCTGCCACCAGCCATTTGATCCCCTGCCCCTGGAACGCCACCTGCAAGCGGCTGTGCTCGCCGCTGCCTTCCAGGTTGACGATGGTGCCTTCGCCAAATTTAGCGTGGCGCACGCGCTGGCCCAGCTTATACCCGGTGTCGGTTTCAGAGATTGGCGACCCCATACGCTGATGGCTGACCGGACGGCTGATGCTGGCGCGCAGGCGCACCTCTTCCACGCACTCTTCGGGCAGCTCGCCGATAAAGCGCGACGGACGGTGATACACCTCTTTCCCGTACAGGCGGCGGGTTTCCGCATAGGTCAGGGTCAGCTTCTGCATCGCACGGGTCACGCCCACGTAGGCCAGACGACGCTCTTCTTCCAGACGCCCGCCTTCATCCAGCGACATCTGGCTCGGGAACATGCCTTCTTCCATCCCGACGATAAATACCTGCGGGAACTCCAGACCTTTGGCAGAGTGCAGGGTCATCAGCTGAACCGCATCCTGCCAGGTATCGGCCTGCCCTTCTCCCGCCTCCAGCGCGGCGTGAGAGAGGAATGCCTGCAACGGCATCAGATCTTCGTCTTCTTCGTTGTAGCTGAACTGGCGCGTTGCCGTGACCAGTTCCTCTAAGTTCTCTATACGGGTCTGCCCCTTTTCGCCTTTTTCCTGCTCGTACATGGTGCGCAGGCCGGAATCTTTGATCACCCGGTCGGTCTGTACGTGCAGCGGCATGTCGGCGGTTTCCTGCGCCAGCGCGTCAATTAACTCAAGGAAGCGCTGCAACGCGCTGGCGGCGCGTCCGGCGAGGGCTTTTTCCTGCAACAGCTCGCGGCACGCCTGCCACAGCGTAAGCTGACGATCGCGCGAGGCCTGGCGCACCACGTCCAGCGTGCGATCGCCGATGCCGCGCGTCGGCGTGTTCACCACGCGCTCAAACGCCGCATCGTCGTTACGGTTGGCAATCAGACGCAGATACGAGAGCGCATCTTTGATCTCCTGACGTTCGAAGAAGCGCATACCGCCATAAATACGGTACGGCATGCTCACCTGCAACAGCGCCTCTTCCAGCACGCGCGACTGGGCGTTGCTGCGATAGAGAATGGCGCACTGCTCCAGCGCGCCGCCGTTGTCCTGCCAGGTTTTAATGCGGTTCACCACGAAGCGCGCTTCGTCGAGTTCGTTGAAGGCGCAGTAAATCGAAATAGGTTCGCCGTCGACGCCGTCGGTCCACAGCTTTTTACCCAGGCGCCCGTTGTTGTTCTCAATCAGGGCGTTGGCCGCGCTCAGAATATTGCTGGTTGAGCGGTAGTTCTGCTCCAGACGGATGGTTTGCGCGCCGGGGAAATCGTTGAGGAAGCGCTGGATGTTTTCCACCTGCGCGCCGCGCCAGCCATAGATAGACTGGTCGTCATCGCCGACGATCATCACCTTGCCGGTATCACCGGCCAGCAGGCGGATCCACGCGTACTGGATGTTGTTGGTATCCTGGAATTCGTCCACCAGGATGTTGGTGAAGCGTTCACGGTAGTGTTGCAGGATATGCGGTTTGTTGAGCCACAGCTCATGGGCGCGCAGCAGCAGCTCGGCGAAATCCACCAGGCCGGCGCGGTCGCACGCTTCCTGATAGGCCTTGTAGACGTTCTGCCAGGTCTGCTCGACCGGATTACCGAAGCTCTGGATATGGTGCGGGCGCAAACCTTCATCTTTCTGACCGTTGATGTACCACATCGCCTGACGCGGAGGCCACTGCTTCTCGTCGAGGTTCATCGCCTTGATCAGGCGCTTCAGCAGGCGCAGCTGATCTTCGCTGTCGAGGATCTGGAAATCCTGCGGCAGGTTAGCGTCCATATGGTGCGCGCGCAGCAGACGGTGCGCCAGGCCGTGGAAGGTGCCAACCCACATGCCGCCCTGGCTGGTGCCCATCAGCTGTGCGATACGGTGGCGCATCTCTGCCGCCGCCTTGTTGGTAAACGTCACGGCCATAATTGAGTACGGCGAGCAGTTCTCCACGCTCTGGAGCCAGGCGATACGGTGAACCAGCACGCGCGTCTTACCACTGCCCGCTCCAGCCAGTACCAGCAGGTTTGTACGCGAGGCGGCAACCGCATCACGTTGTTTATCATTAAGGCTGTCGAGCAGGTAAGAAACGTCCATTGGCACCGTCACGTCATGTCGGGCAGGCAAATGTTTCCATTCGCCAAAACCCTGTTAATTTATACAGAACAATTGATGATTATATCAGCGTCGTGAGGGATGCCAACCGCGAAATTTCCACGTGCGGCAGAAGACGGCTGTCCAGGGTGGTCATCAGATCGGCGTTTTCCGGCTTGATCCAGCAGGCCTGCATGCCGCAGCGGATCGCCCCGGCGACGTCCGTGGTCAGGTCATCGCCCACGTGCAGGATTTCGCCGAGCGGCAAATCCAGTTTTTCCGCCGCCAGGTGATACATATCGTTAAACGGCTTCGAGCGCCCGTGCGGGCCCGCGCGCAGCACGAACTGAAAATAGTCACCTAAGCCGAACAGCTCGGGCTGAGCGTTGCCGTTGGTGATGGCCACCAGCGGCCACTTACTGGCCAGTTTCGCCAGCGTGTCGTGTGTCTCCTGCGGCACATCGATGCGGCTGCGCCATTTGGCGAAGTTTTCCATGGCCGCTTCGGCCCCCGTGGCCGCATCCTGCGCGCTCAGGCCGGCGTTGAGCATCGCCTGCTCAACCGCACGGCGACGCCATTCGGTCACGTCGTGGTAAATCTCCGGTTCGGTTTCCCGCAGGGACTGACGCAGCTGCTGGAAGTCTTTGTTCTGCATCGCTTTCAGCGCAGGATGGTAGTTCTGCACAAACGTCAGCGACTCCTGCTCGGTACGCAGGATCACCGGACGGTTATCGTAAAGAGTGTCATCAAGGTCAAATGTCAGGGCTGATATCTGGCCGAGTGGGCGGTAAAAACGCATTATTTCCCCCGTTTGGCGCGTGGATGCGCCGCGTCATACACCGAGGCAAGGTGTTGGAAGTCTAAATGGGTATAGATTTGGGTGGTCGACAGATTCGCGTGGCCGAGCAGCTCCTGCACGCCGCGCAGGTCGCCGCTTGATTCCAGCATGTGCGTCGCAAAGGAGTGGCGCAGCTTGTGCGGATGCACGTGGCTGTTCAGCCCCTGCTTAATGCCCCACTCCGCAAAGCGTTTCTGCACGTTACGCGCGGAGATCCGCTTGCCAAGCTTCGACAAAAACAGCGCATCTTCTTCGGCGCCAAACAGCCCGCGCAGATCCAGCCAGTGCTCAATCCAGGAGACGGCGTTGCGGCCAATCGGCAGGCGGCGCTCTTTGCTGCCCTTGCCCATCACCCACACTTCGCCCGTTTCCAGGTCGAGATGTTTTATATCGAGATTGACCAGCTCGGACAGACGCAGCCCGGCACCGTACATCACCTCCAGCATCGCGCGATCGCGCACGGCCAGCGGATCGTTAAGATCGATATCCAGCAGGCGGTTTACGTCGTCGACGTCGATATTTTTCGGCAGATGGCGTGGGGCTTTTGGCGTGGCGATCCCTTTTGCCGGGTTAGCTTTCAGCTTGCCCTGACTGACCAGCCAGTCGAAAAAGCTGCGCAGGGCAGAGAGCCGGAGCGCCAGGCTCGCCGGGCTTAAGTTTTTTTTACGGCTACGCACGACGAACCCGCGTACCGTGGCGGCGTCACATTGTTGCCAGCTTTTCAGGCCGATTTCATCGGCAATCTGCATGATGGCATCAAGCTGACGCTGATAGTTGAGCAGCGTAATGGGGCTAAGCTGGCGCTCTACGCCCAGATAGCGCAGAAAACGCGAGACGTCAGTGGCAAGCAGTGCGTCCGTCATACGCGCTCAATCCAGCGCTCCAGCAGCTCAGGCAGCATCAGGGCGATTTCCTGTAGCAGCTGCGTGCCCTGCCCCTGCTCATAATGATGCGCGTCGCGGCTGGTAAACAACATCACGCCCAGGTCACCATCACGCCCCATCAGCGACATCGCCACCGAGCCAATAGCTTTGGCTTCCGGCAACACCACCAGCAACTCTGGTCCATTAAGCGGCCCCAGATAGTGGTGCTCATGGCCCAGACGCTGAATGCGCAGCGGCTCAAATGCCTGACGGCTAAGCGCCAGATGGGTAAACCCGGACGGCGCGCCAATGCGCCAGCGGTCAGGGAACAGGCGGAGAGTTGCGCCTGCCAGCCCCAGCTCGCGCGCCCAGCGGTGGAAGCGGTTGAGAAACTCTTCGAGACTGTGCGCAGACGCCAGGCGCGCCTGGAGGTGCAGAAGACGGTGGAACAGGCTTTCGTTATTGCTGGCCTGCTCCATCAGCAGCGTCATGTTCTCTTCGAGCTGATGGATGTGATTGCGCGAGCGCGCCATGTGCCATTCAACCAGCGACACGGTCTCGCGAACCGGATGCGGCACGCGCATCCGTTCGACGACGCGTGCATTGCGGATAAAAAACTCAGGATTGTGCAGCAGGTAATCCACAACGGCGCTGTCGTCCAGCTCCGTTAAGGGTTCCCGCAGTTCTTCCCCTGGTTGCTTCATAGATGGATAAACCCGTCATAAACATGTGTCGCCGGGCCAGTCATGTACAGTGGATGACCCGCTCCTTTCCAGGCGATATCAAGACGCCCGCCCGGTAATTCCACGCGAACCTCTTCTGCCAGTAACCCCTGCGAGATGCCCACGGCCACCGCCGCACAGGCACCGCTTCCACAGGCCTGGGTTTCGCCCGCGCCGCGCTCGTAAACCCGCAGGCGAATGTGTTCACGCTTCACCACCTGCATGAAACCGATGTTCGCCCGCTCCGGGAAGCGCTCGTGGCTTTCCAGCACCGGGCCGAGCGTTTCGACCGCGGCGGTTTGCACATCATCCACCTGAATCACGCAGTGCGGGTTACCCATTGAGACAACGCCGCACAATACTGTCTGCTCGGCGGCGCGCATAATATAGGTCTTTTCCGCTTTGTTGGCGCGAAACGGCACGGCAGAAGGCTCGAAGTTTGGCTCGCCCATGTTCACGCGCACCAGTTCGTCGTCGGTGACGCTGAGCACCATCCGACCATTGGCGGTGCTGACGCGGATATCGCGCTTGTTGGTGAGCCCTTTTAGCCGAACAAAGCGGGCAAAACAGCGCGCGCCATTGCCGCACTGGGACACTTCGCTGCCGTCGGCGTTAAAAATGCGGTAGTGAAAGTCCAGGTCAGGATCGTAAGGAGGCTCCACCACCAGCAGCTGGTCAAACCCCACGCCCACGTGTCGATCCGCCAGACGACGGATCAGCTCCGGGGAGAAAAAGACATTCTGCGTTACCGCGTCGACGACCATAAAGTCGTTGCCAAGGCCATGCATTTTAGAGAACTGCATCATTTGCTCCATTGCGCGGGTACAGAACGTAATCGTCAGAGATTGACCTGAGTCGGGCCACCGTTATTGCCGCGATCGTTGGTATCCGGCGTAGATGACTCGATACCACTTTGCACCGGTTTTGTCGGCGGTGGTGCGTTTTTATCCTCTGGCGGGAAGTAAAGTGGTCCCTTCAGTCCACAGCCGGTCAGGCTAAACAGAGTGACAAGAACGGCAAGCGTTCGAAAGACGTTTTTCATGTAGAGGTTGCCCGTAAGTTCAAATCTGTTTCTATCATCGCAGGAGAAGACACAAAAGCAAGAGTTTGCCGCTTTCCTGCAACGGGAATTATTTAGCGTTATACTGCCGCCATCACGAAAAACAGGAATAAAACCATGAACGACAGTGAATTTCATCGCCTCGCCGATACCCTGTGGATGACCATCGAAGAGCGTATCGACGACTGGGACGGCGACAGCGATATCGATTGTGAAATCAACGGCGGGATCCTGACCTTAAGCTTCGAAAACGGCAGCAAAATTATTATTAACCGTCAGGAGCCGCTTCACCAGGTGTGGCTGGCGGCTAAACAGGGCGGTTATCACTTTGACCTGAAAGGTGACGAGTGGGTTTGCGATCGCAGCGGCGAAACGTTCTGGGATCTGCTGGAACAGGCTGCAACCGCGCAGGCGGGCGAGAACGTGAGTTTCAGGTAGTTTTGTTGCCCGGTGGCGGCTACGCCTTACCGGGCCTACAACGGCTCGGACCGTAGGCCGGGTAAGCGTAAGCGCCGCCCGGCGAAAAGGCTCGGACCGTAGGCCGGGTAAGCGTAAGCGCCGCCCGGCGAAAAGGCTCAGGAGAAATACTGCTGTAACAGCGGTGCGGTATCCTGATTCGCAGGCGCCGCAGGGGTAATTGCCTGCGTACGGAACGGGATCACCTGCGCCCGGCCATCTACGTTCACAATCTGGTAGAACTGCGGCAGGTTGAAGTTGATAAAGCTTGAGCCGTAGGTAAAGCGATCGTGCGAGGACGAATAGAAGCGGCTGACGTCGCGCACCAGCTCCTCTTTACTGCCTTCACAGTGGTGATACACCTCGGCGCGGTTGGTTTCATCCAGAATGTAGATATTAAACCCGGCGTTATCGCCCGACTCTTCAAAGAAGAACTGAATGATCCCTTCACTCGCAAAGCCATCCACCACCTGTGGCAGCTTAACGTGGTTGGTTTCCACCTGAACCGACAGGCCATGCAGCTTGTTGTGCGAAATCGCGCCGTAGAATTCAATGGCGTTTTCCAGCTTCTGTACCGACACGTTCAGGCGCTCAAAGAACAGGCCCCAGGTCTGGCCGGAGACGCGCAGCGCTTTAAAGCGCCCGGTTTCCTGGCGGGTGCTGGAGAGGCGCAGTTCGATGCACTCAGACACCAGCTGCTGCACGCGGGTACGAATCAGGCCGCGCAGGTGCTGGCTGTAGCAGAACACTTCCACGCTGTCCGGCGGCGCGGCGTCCTGGTGCATCTTGCCGAGAATGGTTTTCAGCGCTTCGATCATCGCCTGCTCGCCGTTGAAGTGCAGGGTGCGCACTTCGTTCCACGAGTTGCGGTACAGCAGATCCACGCTGCCCACCAGGCAGTTTTGCTGCTCGCCGAAGCTAAAGACGTCCAGCTTGCGGAAGTCAAAGTGGACCACCTGATTGCGGAAGGCCGCCGTCGGGTCGTATTCCAGGTTGACGATGATCGCCAGATGGCGGATCTCACACGGGCTGTAGAGCGCTTTTGGCGTCGGCGCAGGCAGGCGCAGCGGGAAGTGGTGCGAGACGTCCGCCACCATCTCCTGCAACTTGGCTAAATCGACCACCTCGTTGCCCTTGATAAACAACCGGGTGCGTGAGGTGAGAAGGCCGTTAAACCAGGCCCAGGCCACCAGCTTGTTCAGGTAGCGGTTATATTCCAGCGGCTGATGGCTGATGATTGAATCCATGCTTGGTGCACGGTTGTACAGATACCACCCGGTGCGGTTCGCGCGGCCCGGCGGCACGTAGATAAAGGTCAGATTCGGTTCAGACAGGTCAGGCGAAATCTGTGGGTTAACCAGCGTAACCTTGCCTGGCAACGCTTCAAATGCGGCGTACAGCTTACGGGTTAACACCCCGATATCCTGTGGGCTGGCAGAAACGCTAAGGTTGTTGCGGCGGGCAAAGCGGATCAGGTTGCGGTAGCTTTGCATCATCGCATCAAGCAGTTCGTTGTGCGCCTCACGCACCTGATCGATCTTCCAGTTGGCGCGGTTGTCGAGCATGGCGAGACGCGCTTCGTCCCATCCCCACTCTTTGACTAACTGGCTGACCACTTCACGACGCCAGCCAACGCAGGCGCGCTCACGGCTCAGTTTTTCACAGACTTTGAGATAGAAACATCGACGCACCAGGTCAAGACGCGTGGTGTCATCAATGGCCGTCAGGTATTCGGTGACGCGTTCCAGCATCATGCAGTAGGCATCAAGCCCGTAGGAGACGATCTCCCCGTCGTGCAGACGCTGCTTAATGTCTTTCGCCAGCAGACGCGGCGTAGGGTATTCCCAGGAGTAGGCTTCCAGCAGCAGGGTTTTCAGCACCGCTTTGTACGGTGAATCAATGCTCTTATAGAGCTGCCAGAGGCTTGCGCCAAAGTACTCTTCGGCGGACAGGGAGCTCAGGCCGCCCAGATCCAGCCACTCGTTTGGCGTCAGAACGCCCTGCGAGTAAAGCGACATGACGTAGTCGTCATAATTCTCTTCTTCATCGCACGGCACCATATTCCACAGAATACGTTTCCCGGCCAGGCGAACGGCGGTACGGTAAAACTCATCCAGCAACAGAATGTGCTGAGTCGAGCCGCAGTCTTCACCACCCAGACTGCCGCTTTCGTTATGGCGGAAACGGTTTTCATCAATCAGGAAGAAGCTTACTTCCACGCCGAGCGACGCCGCCCAGCTCTCCAGCAGGCTGCATTTACGCTGCAACAGCTGGCGCTCTTCATTGTCGAGCCAGGACTGATGGCAGACCCAGATATCCAGGTCAGAAGAACAGCTTTGCCCAACCGATGAGGTACTGCCCATCGAGTAAACCCCGGTAATCGGCAGCTCGCCTTTCGGCGAATCCTGCGGCGGCATACCACGGTAGAGCTCAAGTTCGGTCAGGTAATGCTGTTGGGTTTCATCAGGCGTGAAGAGGCAAATGCCCTGGGGAACGTTACCATCGAGGTAACCCGGCATTAGCGGATGGTGATAGTGCAACAATGTCGGCAGTAGACTGTATACCTGCTGGAAAGCAGGTCCCATGGCAGCAAGCGCGCGATCCACGCGCAATTGATTGATGGCATCCAGTCTCTGTTTCAGAGTCTCAATATAGAGGTACAAGACGTATCGCCTGATGTTTCCGGGTGTCGCACGCCAGTCAAAACAGAAAAAGCAGCGGACCCGCAGTATTTCAAAAAATAACCGTTACCCTTCTTTCGCCTTTTGCTTTTCTGGTGGTACAGACGAAAAAATGGTCTAAAACGTGATCAATTTAACACCTTGCCGGTTGACCGTAAAGAAAGATGCGCTACATACAAGTGTAGCACCGTTCTGTACGTGTAAATTCCTGAATACGGCGGTGGCTGACGCGTACGCCGCCCTGTCCCTCTCGCGCTTCATCAACCGTAAAACTGCCATCCGAGTGTCAACAATGTTAGGATGGTTAGCGATTGATAATGACGGTAACAAGCATGTTAGACAATGTTTTGAGAATTGCCACACGCCAAAGTCCCCTTGCGCTCTGGCAGGCACATTATGTTAAGCAGCGCCTGGAAGCCTGCCACACCGGATTACGCGTTGAGCTGGTGCCAATGGTCACGCGCGGTGACGTAATCCTCGATACGCCGCTGGCGAAAGTGGGCGGCAAGGGCCTGTTTGTCAAAGAGCTGGAACTGGCATTGCTTGAGAACCGCGCCGATATCGCCGTGCATTCGATGAAAGACGTGCCCGTTGAGTTCCCGGAAGGGCTGGGGCTGGTGACTATCTGCGAGCGCGAGGATCCGCGCGATGCGTTTGTCTCTAACCGCTATGCGTCGCTCGACGCGTTGCCAGAGGGCAGCGTGGTCGGCACGTCAAGTTTACGCCGCCAGTGTCAGCTGGCGGAGCGTCGCCCGGATCTGGTGATTCGTTCGCTGCGCGGTAACGTCGGCACGCGCCTTGGCAAGCTGGATAACGGCGACTACGATGCCATTATTCTTGCGGTTGCGGGCCTGAAACGCCTGGGGCTGGAGGAACGCATTCGCGTGGCGTTGCCGCCGGAGCTGTCGCTGCCCGCCGTCGGTCAGGGTGCCGTCGGCATTGAATGCCGTCTGGATGATGCGCGCACCCAGACCCTGCTCGCGCCGCTGAATCATGACGACACCGCCATTCGCGTAAAAGCCGAGCGTGCGATGAATACTCGTCTCGAAGGCGGCTGTCAGGTGCCCATTGGCAGCTATGCTGAATTAACCGACGGTGAACTGTGGTTGCGTGCGCTGGTCGGCGCGCCGGACGGCTCGCAGATGGTTCGCGGTGAACGTCGCGGCAGGCCGCAGGATGCCGAAGCGCTTGGCGTATCGCTGGCGGAAGAGCTGCTGAATAACGGCGCGCGTGAAATTCTGGCCGAGGTCTATAACGGAGAACCCCCTACATGAGTATTCTTGTCACCCGCCCTTCTCCCGCAGGAGAGCAGTTAGTGAGCCGTCTGCGCGCACTGGGGCAGGTGGCCTGGAGTTTTCCGCTGATTGAATTCTCCCCCGGTCGCGAGCTGTCTACGCTCGCTGACCAGATGCGTGCCTTGCAGGAAGGCGATCTGCTCTTTGCCCTGTCGCAGCATGCCGTTGAGTTTGCCCATGCGCAGCTGCAACAGCAGGGCGTTAACTGGCCCTGTACACCCCGCTATTTCGCCATCGGGCGCACCACCGCGCTGGCCTTACATACCGCCAGCGGAATTGACGTTCGTTATCCGTTAGATCGGGAAATCAGCGAAGTCTTGCTACAATTACCTGAATTACAAACCATTGCCGGAAAGCGTGCGCTCATTTTGCGCGGCAACGGTGGCCGCGAACTGCTGGGTGAAACGTTGCGGGAACGCGGTGCAGACGTGACGTTTGTGGAGTGCTATCAGCGCTGTGCGAAACATTACGATGGCGCGGAAGAAGCAATGCGCTGGCACGCGCGCGGCATTAATACGCTGGTGGTCACCAGCGGTGAAATGTTACAACAGCTTTGGTCGCTGATCCCGCTTTGGTATCGCGAAAACTGGTTACTCCGCTGTCGGCTTCTGGTCGTCAGCGAGCGTCTGGCGAACCACGCCCGGGAACTGGGCTGGCAGGATATTCGGATCGCTGATAACGCCGACAACGATGCGCTGCTGCGCGCATTACAATAACTCTCAAATGGGAAGCCATAATGACGGAACACGAAAAATCCTCCGCCGTGGTTGAAGAGACCAGGGAGACTGTGGACACCACGTCACAGCCAGAGACGACAGACAAAACCGTTGAGAAGAAAAACGGCAGCAACAAAACCAGCCTTACGCTGAGCGTGATTGCCATCGCGATTGCGCTGGCCGCAGGCGTGGGACTTTACGGGCTGGTGAAGAAACAGGGCACCAACCAGACGGCCACCAGCGACGCGCTGGTTAACCAAATCACCGCCCTGCAAAAAGCGCAGGAGACGCAAAAAGCCGAGCTGGAAGGCGTGATTAAGCAGCAGGCTGCCGCCCTCGCCGACGCGAACAGCAAGCGTGAAGCGTTGACCAAGCAGCTGAGCGAAGTGCAGGAAAAAGTCGCCACGATTTCCGGGACCGATGCCAAAACCTGGCTGCTCTCACAGGCCGATTTTCTGGTGAAGCTGGCCGGACGTAAGCTCTGGAGCGATCAGGATGTCACCACCGCCGCCGCGCTGCTGAAAAGCGCCGACGCAAGCCTGGCCGACATGAACGATCCGAGCCTGATCGGCGCACGCCGCGCCATTACGGAAGATATCGCCAGCCTGTCTGCGGTTTCTCAGGTCGATTACGACGGTATCATTCTTAAGGTGAATCAGCTTTCGAACCAGATTGATAACCTTCAGCTGGCGGACAACAACGACGACGACTCCCCAATGGATTCCGACGGCACCGAGCTGTCCAGCTCCCTGAGCGAGTGGCGTATCAACCTGCAAAAGAGCTGGCAGAACTTTATGGACAGCTTCATTACCGTTCGCCGCCGCGATGAAACGGCCGTGCCGCTGCTGGCGCCGAACCAGGACGTCTATCTGCGCGAAAACATTCGCTCCCGCCTGCTGGTGGCTTCTCAGGCCGTACCGCGCCACCAGGAAGAGACCTACAAACAGGCTCTGGATAACGTATCCACCTGGGTCCGCGCTTACTACGATACCAATGACGCAACCACGACCGCGTTCCTTGAGGATATCGACAAGCTAAGCCAGCAAAACATCACCATGAACGTGCCGGACAAACTGGAGAGCCAGCCGATTCTGGAAAAGATCATGCAGACGCGCGTGCGTAACCTGCTGGCCCAGCCGGGCGTTCCGGCAGAGCGCCCGGCTGAAGCACCTGCCGCCGCGCCAGCGCCTGAAAGCGCGCCGCAAGGAGAGTAATGATGCTAAAAGTCTTCTTACTCTTCATCCTGCTGATCGCCGGGGTTGTGCTGGGGCCGATGCTCGCGGGTCACCAGGGTTACGTACTGATCCAGACCGATAACTACAACATCGAAACCAGCGTGACCGGGCTGGTGATTATCCTGATCCTGGGTGTGGTCGTTCTGCTGGCCGTGGAGTGGATCCTGCGTCGTATTTTCCGTACCGGCGCGCATACCCGCGGCTGGTTCGTTGGCCGTAAGCGCCGTCGCGCCCGTAAACAGACCGAGCAGGCGCTGCTGAAGCTGGCCGAAGGCGATTATCAGCAGGTTGAAAAGCTGATGTCGAAAAATGCCGACCATGCAGAACAGCCGGTTGTGAACTATCTGCTGGCCGCTGAGGCGGCGCAGCAGCGAGGCGATGAGGCCCGCGCCAATCAGCATCTTGAACGCGCCTCTGAGCTTTCTACTAAGGATCCGATTCCGGTTGAGATCACCCGCGTTCGTCTGCAACTGGCGCGGAATGAAAACCATGCGGCACGCCACGGCGTTGACCGTCTGCTGGAAATTACGCCTCGTCATCCGGAAGTGCTGCGTCTTGCTGAGCAGGCATACATCCGGACCGGTGCGTGGGGATCGCTGCTGGACATTATCCCTTCCATGGCGAAAGCCGACGTGGGCGATGATGAACACCGTGATGAACTTCAGCGTCTGGCGTGGATTGGCCTGATGGATCAGGCGCGTGCCGATCTTGGCAGCGACGGGCTGAAGGCCTGGTGGAAAAACCAGAGCCGCAAAACGCGCCAGCAGGTCCCTCTCCAGGTGGCGATGGCCGAACATCTGATTGAGTGTGACGACCATGACACCGCGCAGGAGATCCTCCTCGACGGTCTCAAGCGACAGTATGATGACCGCCTGGTAATGGTGATCCCGCGCCTGAAGACCAATAATCCTGAGCAGATCGAAAAAGTACTGCGCCAGCAGATCAAAACCGTCGGCGATCGTCCGCTGCTGTGGAGTACGCTGGGCCAGTCACTGATGAAGCACGGCGAGTGGCAGGAGGCAAGCCTCGCCTTCCGCGCAGCGCTGAAGCAGCGCCCGGACGCATTTGACTACGCCTGGCTTGCTGATTCGCTGGACAAGCAGCACAAGCCGGAAGAGGCCGCAGCCATGCGACGTGATGGACTTCTGCTGACGCTACAGAACAACGGAACGCAGCAGTAGATTACAAGGAGGCCAGATGGCCTCCTTTTTTTAGGCATAAAAAAACGCCTGCTATAAAAGCAGGCGTTAAAACAGGTCTGTAAGACAACATATGTGGTGCTTCACTCAACGTTGTGTCCATGGTGTTTGATGAGGCCGAAGCGACATCTGTCAGTGGACGATAAGCACCGTAAACGGCTCTGCGTCATTCCTGAGTTTATGAGGCCCTGAGGCGAGCATAAGAGATGGAATGAGCATCTACCCCTGTATTATTGCACGTATTGTGCCAGGTTTACACACAGAACTTTTACATCACGCAACATTTTAAGATAAAAGGAAATTATGCTGTTAAGAACCGCCTTACGCCGTACAACATCGCGTTAAGGGCGGCGATCTGTCGTCAGCAGGAGACGCTTAAAGTGAAAAAATAAAAATTTCTTTGTTATTAATGAGTTATATGTCGCTGAATCGCGACAAGGATGCAGGGTGTTGTCGGGGGATGGCTACAGGATGAAAAAGCGAAAAAGCGCAGAAAACAAAAAACCCCGCCGAAGCGGGGTTCAAAATTGGTCGGCGAGAGAGGATTCGAACCTCCGACCCACTGGTCCCAAACCAGTTGCGCTACCAAGCTGCGCTACTCGCCGATGTACTGCTTTTTTGAATTTTTAGTTCAATTCATTAAAAGTCGTGGTGCGAGGGGGGGGACTTGAACCCCCACGTCCGTAAGAACACTAACACCTGAAGCTAGCGCGTCTACCAATTCCGCCACCTTCGCAATTCACAACTCTTTCAATAATGGGGTGGCTAATGGGATTCGAACCCACGACAACTGGAATCACAATCCAGGGCTCTACCAACTGAGCTATAGCCACCACTGTATTCTTTCACGCGGTTCTGACTACTTCTCAGACCACCGCAGCTCTAGCGCCGGGACTAAAATGGCGCGCCCGACAGGATTCGAACCTGAGACCTCTGCCTCCGGAGGGCAGCGCTCTATCCAGCTGAGCTACGGGCGCTTAGCGCCGTTGCGGGGCTGGATATTACGTACCTCCGTCCCCGCTGTCTAGTGCTTTTTTGAAAAAAATGCGCGTTTGGTTATGGTTTGCACATTTTGCCGCTTATTCCTCCACTTTATGGGCGGAGCCGCGGCGACCCAGGCCAAAAAGCTTATAGGCAGCCGTCACGGCGGCCAGGAAGATCATCCCGACAAACAGCGACATGCGGGTATCTTCATTAAAGTACATTCCAATTAATACGCAAATCAGGAACGCCATCGTCAAATAGTTTGCATACGGGAACAAAATGGAGCGGAATGGATGGCTGGCAATCGCCTGCCTGTGCGCCTGACGAAAACGCAGCTGGCTAATCAGAATCACAAACCACGGCACCATACCCGGCAGTACGCTGGCGCTGTAGACGTAAACGAACACGCGCTGCGGATTGGGGATGATGTAGTTCAGGCAAGAACCGATCAGCAGAATGACAATCGATACCGCCACACCCGCCACGGGGACACCCACGCGGGAGACTTTGCCCATCACTGCCGGCAGCTGTTTGTTTTGCGAGAGCGCGTAAAGCATGCGCCCGCAGCTGTACATTCCGCTGTTACAGCCGGAAAGCGCCGCCGTCAGCACCACAAAGTTGATAATCGCGGCCGCCGCCGTGATGCCAATCTTTGCAAAGGTTAAAACAAACGGGCTGCCGGTCGTGCCAATTTCGTTCCACGGGAAAATGGTCACGATAACGAAGATGGCGCCTACATAGAAAATCAGGATACGCCACAGCACCTTGCCTACCGCGCTACGCAGCGTCACCTGCGGGTTTTTCGCTTCACCTGCGGTGATCCCGATTAGCTCTACGCCTTGATAGGATGCCACCACGATACAGAGCGCCGTCAGGAAGCCCTTCCAGCCGCCCGCAAAGAAGCCGCCATGCTCGGTCAGGTTACCAAAACCGATGGCGTGCCCGCCGTTACCGAAGCCAAAGAAGATGACCCCGAGGCCAACGACAATCATCACGATAATGGTGGTGACTTTGATCATCGCAAACCAGAACTCGATTTCGCCGTAAAGACGAACGGCGGCAAGGTTCGCCAGCGCCACCAGCCCTACGGCAATAAGCGCGGGTATCCACTGGGCCATCTCCGGGAACCAGAACTGCACGTAGACCCCGATGGCGGTGATCTCCGAAATCCCCACGGCCATCCACATAAACCAGTACGACCAGGCCGTGAGATAGCCAAAGAACGGGCTCATATAACGGTGGGCGTAAACGGCGAAAGAGCCCGTCACCGGCTCCAGGAACAGCATTTCGCCCATTGAGCGCATGATGAAGAAGACGAACAGCCCGGCAATAATATACGCCAGCAGGACGGAAGGCCCCGCCCACTTCAGCGTGCTTGCCGAGCCCATAAACAGGCCAACGCCGATAGTCCCGCCCAGCGCGATCAGTTCAATATGTCGAGCTTCCAGCCCACGCTGAAGCTCCGGTTTTTTCTCTGCCATAATTCCTCGGTTGTGTTTGCTGTTTCCCGACTTGTTGCCGGTTATTATTTTTGAGGGGTACTGAAATACGGAGCGAATGGTTTCTTAAATTCTGGCAAATGGCAAACAATGCATTAAAAAAATGAATGCATTGCACATAAACTCAGCAGTTTTGCGGGGGGCGTTGCAGCGCGAACGGTAGATCGCGCTGCATATTGATTACATTTTCCCGGTGTAGTGCCAGGCGAGGTAGCGCAGGAGGCGAATCTGTCGTTTGATGCGCGTCGGTTGGGAAAGCAGGCGGTACAGCCACTCCAGCCCAAGGTTTTGCCAGACTTTCGGCGCACGCTTAACGTGGCCGGTAAAGACGTCGTAGGTGCCGCCAACGCCCATATAGAGCGCATCCGGGCTGACCAGACGGCAATCGCGCATCAGTATTTCCTGGCGCGGCGATCCCATGGCAACGGTGACAATTTTCGCCCCGCTGTCGCGTACGCGCTCATATAACGCCTGGCGATCTTCCGGCCTGAAGTAGCCATCCTGACTGCCCACGATGTTAACATTCCACTGGCTACGCAGCTTTTGTTCGGTCTGTGCCAATACCTCGGGCTTGCCGCCAATCAGAAATACCGGCGTGCCTTCAGCGCCTGCACGCTCCATAAGCCGCTCCCAAAGGTCGGCTCCCGCCACGCGAGACACATTAGCGTCAGGAAACTTTTTCCGGATCGAACGCACCACGCTAATACCGTCTGCGTATTTAAACTCCGCGGCTTCGATCAGGCTTTTCACTTCCGCGTTATCTTCAACCGCCAGCATTTTTTCTGCGTTGATGGCCACCAGCGTGCCCGACTTCATCTGCCCGTCCGCGAACAGAAAATCCAGCGCGTGCTGCATGTCACGCCAGCCAATCAGCTGTAGCCCACGCAGCGCATAACGCGGGGCTGAAGTTTTATCCGTCATGATAATCCCTACTCAGACTTGCGACAGCGTTGTGCTGCCCTGTGGCTCACGTCTGTGCACAAGCCCTGCACTGTCAAACAGCCAGTACAGGAGTTTTGCCAGCAGCAGACAGACGCCGAAAACGACCATAAAGAACACCACGCGCGAGACGAACGAATCCAGCCCCTCGCGCGCCAGAACGATCATATTGAAAATGGCACCGAAACAGAAACTGTGCAAAACAGCGGCTTTGTAGCGGTTGGTCTCTTCGTTACCCAACGTGTACAGCCAGTCGAACCATTTTATTATCAGTCCGACCGCGATGGCGCCGGGCAGGATAAACCACGTTCCGCCCATCACCACCAGCGAGCCAATCAGGGTGGGGGAAATCGCCAGGCCCGAGTGATTATTCAGCACTTCCCAGGTGAAGTAGTTCGCCGTGTTCAGGACAATGCCGGGACGGTCAGGCCACAGCCACGTCGGAATAAAGACATAGAAATCGCGAACAATCGGCGCCAGCCCCTGGAATTCGATCTTGTCGTAGTTTTGCAGCAGCAATGCCAGGTTTTCCCACGGCGAGAAGGTATCGCGCGTCAGATACAGGAAGGTATAAAACGCTTCGTCACCGGCTACGTTAAGACCGTAGCGCTTCAGCGCCAGCCAGAACATCCCCACAATCCCAAAGACGCCTGCCGCCGCCAGCATCCACAGGGAGATCCAGCCGCGAATAATGCCGATAAACAGGAAAATCGCGAAGGCGATAATGATGTTGGCGCGGGTACCGCCGACGATCATGTAGGTCAGAATGCCAAACGCGACGGTGCTGACCAGGAAGAACAGCCAGGCTTTGCTGTCCTGGCGCAGGAAGAAGACCACCAGCATCGCCGGGATGAAGAAATAGAAGAAGCGCTTGAGCGCGACGCCGGAGACTTCGGCGGAAAAAATCTGGCTATAGGACTGCAACTTAAACAGTAAAAAACCGTTATGCATGAAGAAAATCGCCACGCTGACCAGGGCGATGGTCATCAGCATAACCCACGTCAGATGGGTCTCTACCCGGTTCATGGTAAACAGCGGTCGACGGGGCGCGGTGTCTTTCGCCGCGCGCAGGCGCGTTTTATAGGTGACGTAGTACACCGCGTAGAAGCAGGTCGCAGAGAGCAGCGCCTGCAACAAGATTTCCGGCGGAGCGACGCCCACATCAAAGCGGAACACGAGGATGCTGGTCAGCGGGAAACCAAAGAAAAAGGTCAGCAAAAACAGCAGCGAGAAGAATACGTTGAAGTTAAAACGTACGCGCCGGAACTCAAACCAGGTGAGCGTGGCGATAAACAGCGTGCTCAGCAGCCAGACCACGAGCAAGCCGCTAAACTGCAACTGGCTCATGCGTTGTCTCCTGAAGCAATACGCAGCGCGCGGTGCCACGGCGTAAGGTAGTTCGGGCTGAAAAAGTCGATGCTATTTTTATCCACCAGCGCGAGCTGGCGCTGTGCTTCCCGTACCACCCCGACATTAAGCGTGTCAGAGGTAAACAGCACCGGAATGTGCTGCTCGGCCATGTCCTGCCAGAACGGGTTTTCGCGGTTGAGCACGCACGGTACTCCCGCCTGAATCAGCAGACACAGCGTGCCAATCCCCTGCTGACGGGCAAAGATGAAATAGCCCAGATCGCATTTTCGCAGCAGCGCGAGATAGTCATCAAATTCCAGCTTATCCCTGAGAATGTGCAGATTGTCTGCGCTAAACAGCGCAAGCCCCTGCTGGCGGACCTCGTCGATGTAGGCGTCGTTATTGGCGGGATAGCCCATCGGCACCACCACGTTCACCGTGTCGCCAAACTGCTCATGCACTGCCCGGAGCGCCGCGACATGCTCGTTGCTGCTATCGCCGGAATTCCCCACCAGGATGGTCAGTTTGCCCTCACGAACCGCGTCATTCGCCATCGTATTCAGCGCCGGATCCATGCGGGTCGGGAAATAGAGCAGCTCGCCGCGCACCTTCGGATGCTGTTTAGCAAAATAGGTGAGATCGCCGCGGGTGGCAAAAACGCAGCCCACGCGCGCCTGCGCCAGACGGCGCAGCGGGTAGAACAGGCGGAATTTCCAGCCGTGGGAGACTTCATAGAGATCCGCTCCCCAGATATGCCAGCTGAACTGGGAGGGTTTGATCCCGCCGCTCAACAACGCCAGCCACAGGCCGGTATTGAACTGCCCGTGGAAGAAGAAACGCTGGCTTCGATCCGCTTTGGCTTTCGCGACAACGGCTTTGGTCAGGGCCGCTTTGTCTGGCCAGAAAGTTATGTTCAGTGCCGGACAGGCCGCGCTCAGGCCATTATCTTTTCCAACAACCATAAACTCGCGCGCGTCGGGCGTGCCGGATGCCAGCTCATCGTTGAAGAACCGCAGAACGGTCTGGTTATGATGCGGGATGTCCGATCCCAGAATGTGTATCAGTGCAGTCATGCGCGTTTACGCCAAAGTAAAAATACGCCGCAACAGGCAGCGAAATAAACGATATAGGTTGCCATATAGGCCTGAGCCGCCCCCAGCGCTCCGTGGGTAGGGATCAGCCAGTGAGAAAATGCCGTCAGCAGCGCAAACTGGCTAATCTCTGCCAGGATATACAGCCGCAGCGAGGCCTTCGCAATCACCAGATAGCCGAAAACGTATGCCCCCACTTTCAGCACATCGCCGACCAGCTGCCAGGCAAACAGGTCGCGCATGGCGGTAAACTTCGCCGAAAACAGCAGCCAGATGGCGAAGTCACGCAGCAACCAGACGGTAAAGCTGGCGACCGCAACAGCCGGCAACACAAAACGCAGGGAGCGAAAAATCTCGCGGGTAATATCCTGCCTGGACGTCAGGCGCGATAAGGTTGGCAGCAAATAGACGCTAAAGGAAGCCGTAATAAATTGGAGGTAGGCATCGGAAATGCTGCTCACGCCCTGCCAAATCCCCACTTCATCCCAGCTGTAATGCGCCGCAAGCAGGTTTCGCATCATCACGTAGGCTACCGGAATGGTGACGGAAGTGATGAGGGCCATCAGCGTAAATTTCGCCAGCTGGCCTGCCAGTAACTTGTCCCACTGCGGTTTCAGGTAACTCAGCGGGACATCGCCTCTGCGCATCAGCATAAACGCCGCCGGGATGACAACCAGGGCAGGCACCAGCGCCAGCCCCAGCAGTGCGCCTTCATAGCCGCCCAGCCGGTAGCAAAAGTAGTAGGCAATAACGCCGATGACGCTGCCGAAGATCAGCGCCAGTGCATTCCCGGCGGCATCACGGAAGCCTTTCATCAGCGCCAGCAGCAGGTTCGCCCAGGCGATGCCCATCTGAACCAGCGCCACCAGGCGTACCAGCCCCTGATAGTGCGTATGTCCGAACAGCCCCTGGCTGATGGGTGCCGCCGCCAGCAAAAAGACGACGGCCAGCAGTGTAGAGAAGCCCAGCACCATTGCAGATGAGGTCCCCACCACCGTGCGGAGCTTTCCGGCATCGTCATGATGCTGCGCTACGTATTTGGTGACGCCATTGAATATCCCGGCCCCCGCCAGCACGCCAAGCACCGTGACCAGCTGGCGGAAATTCCCGGCCAGCCCAACGCCTGACGGACCAAATGAGACGGCCAGCAGCTTGACGACCAGTAATCCGGCGCCAATTTTTACAAGCGTGGACGCTGCCGTCCACACCGACGCTTTTGCCAGAGACATATCAGGCGAAATAACTCAGAAGCGAATTGATCACCGTACGCTGGTTCACCGGCGCGAGGTTGTAGAACAGGGGCAGACGGAGCAGACGTTCGCTCTCTTTGGTGGTGTAGCGGTCTTCACCGGCAAACGCGCCGAAGGCTTCTCCCGCCGGGCTGGAGTGCAGCGGAATATAGTGGAATACCGCCATAATTTCCGCTTCTTTCAGCCAGGCAATCAGCTTGCTGCGATCGTCGTTATCGCGCAGCTTGATGTAGAACATGTGGGCGTTGTGGACGCAGTCGGCCGGTACGGTCGGCAGCTCAATACGCCCTGCCTTAGCCAACGGCGCCAGCGCGTCGTAGTAGGTTTGCCACAGGGAGAGGCGGTGCAGATTGATTCGCTCTGCCGCTTCCAGCTGCGCCCAGAGGTATGCGGCCTGCAAATCCGCCATCAGGTAGCTTGAGCCGATATCACGCCAGGTGTACTTATCCACCTGGCCGCGGAAGAACTGGCTGCGGTTGGTCCCTTTCTCACGGATCACTTCCGCACGCTCTACCAGAGCGCGATCGTTAATCAGCGTCGCGCCGCCCTCACCGCCTGCGGTGTAGTTTTTGGTTTCGTGGAAGCTAAAGCAGCCGATATGACCGATGGTGCCCAGCGCGCGTCCTTTGTAGGTGGACATCACGCCCTGCGCGGCGTCTTCCACCACGAACAGGTTATGCTTTTTGGCGATGGCCATGATGGTGTCCATTTCGCAGGCCACGCCCGCATAATGCACCGGCACGATCGCCCGCGTTTTGTCGGTGATCGCCGCTTCAATCAACGTTTCGTCAATGTTCATGGTATCCGGGCGGATATCCACAAACACGATTTTCGCCCCGCGCAGGACAAAGGCGTTCGCCGTGGAGACGAAGGTGTAGCTCGGCATGATCACCTCATCGCCGGGCTGGATATCCAGCAGCAGCGCCGCCATCTCGAGCGATGCGGTACAGGACGGCGTCAGCAGAACCTTGGCACTGTGGAAACGTTGCTCCATCCACTGCTGGCAGCGACGGGTGAACCCGCCGTCGCCACAGAGCTTGCCGCTGCCCATAGCAGACTGCATATAATCAAGTTCAGTGCCCACGACCGGAGGCGCGTTAAATGGAATCATCTTGTCACCTGTATAACCAGTAGGCGGTGGCGTCGATGCTGGCACCACTCGCAATATAACGTTTAAGCGCAGCGGTGTTGCCCATCTGGGTCGCGACCCGCAGCGTTGATACTCGCTGTTGCTCCGCCCAGTGCAGCGCCGCCTGCATGAGTTTTTCGCCCATGCCGCGTCCGGCTAATAAACCGATGCGCGCCTCGTGCTCGTTGAGCCTGCGAAGCGAAACAAAACCTTCAATCGGACCTTCCGGCGCACGAAACACCAGACAGACGTGGTCAAACGTGCCCTTTACCGCATTCTCAATCCACTGGGCATAAAAACGGCCGCTGTCATCGGGCGCATACCAGGGCGCCCTGAAACGGCTCTGAGCGAATGCCAGCGCCGCCATGTTGCGCAGCGCGGGAATATCCTGCTCTAATGCAATTTCCGCGCCCGGTGAGTCGTGGCGGGCCACGGTAATAGAGAGATCAACCTCACCCTCAACCAGCCGGAATCCGTGCTGCTGGAGCGCGTCCAGCATTTCGGCCCGGTCTGCCGGGATCTTAGCCTGCACGCGCGGCCAGGCGCCGAAGTCGGCTTCCCGCAACGCAGGAGCATTTTCGCGCAGACGCACTATCGCTGAGGGGCGCGCAAAGAATGTGCTTTCCCACTCAAGGGGCTCCAGCACGCCGTTGAGGATACTCAACGCCACACGCCTTTAGTATCAACAACATACTGCTGACGCACGGCATCACCGGAGACCGCTTTAAACGCATTGTGATCTACCAGCAGTACCAGCACATCCGCCGTCGCCAGCGCGTCATCCAGTGCGGTAAGGGTGCAGTGACCGGCAAGCTTTGCCGGCAACGCATGAATATTCGGCTCAACCACCAGCGTTTCACCGCTGTGCCAGTCAGCGATCATCCCGGCAATTTCCATCGCCGGGCTTTCGCGCAGATCGTCAATATTCGGTTTGAATGCCAGACCAAAGCAGGCGATTTTCAGCTCGCTGGCGCGTTTGCCGCTGTCGGCCAGGCAATCCGCGACCGTGGCTTTCACCTGATTGATCACCCAGTGCGGTTTGTGGTCGTTCACTTCGCGCGCGGTGCGAATCAGGCGTGCCTGTTGCGGGTTTTGCGCCACGATAAACCACGGATCGACCGCGATACAGTGCCCACCCACGCCAGGCCCCGGCTGAAGAATGTTCACGCGCGGATGACGGTTGGCAAGGCGGATCAGTTCCCAGACGTTAATTTCCTGATCGGCGCAAATCAACGACAGTTCATTCGCAAACGCGATGTTAACGTCGCGGAAGCTGTTTTCGGTCAGCTTGCACATTTCGGCGGTGCGGGAGTTGGTCACCACGCATTCGCCTTCAAGGAAAATCTTATATAACTCGCTGGCACGCGCGGAGCAGACCGGGGTCATGCCGCCAATCACGCGGTCATTTTTAATCAGCTCAACCATTACCTGGCCCGGCAGCACGCGCTCAGGGCAGTAGGCGATATTGATATCAGCCTGCTCGCCCGCCTGCTGCGGGAAGCTGAGATCGGGGCGCGCCTCGGCCAGCCACTGGGCCATCTGCTCGGTGGCCCCAACAGGTGAAGTGGACTCAAGGATAACCAGCGCCCCTTTCTTCAGCACCGGCGCAATGGATTTTGCCGCCGCCTCGACGTAAACCATGTCAGGCTCATGATCGCCTTTAAAAGGGGTTGGTACCGCAATCAGGTACGCGTCGGCTTCTACCGGCGTCGTGCTGGCGCGCAGGAAGCCGCCGTCCACCGCTTTTTTCACCACGCGATCGAGGTCAGGCTCCACGATATGAATTTCGCCACGGTTGATGGTTTCCACCGCGTGCGCGTTGATATCTACGCCAACAACCTGCTTTTGACGAGAGGCAAAGGCCGCCGCAGTAGGCAGTCCGATATAGCCAAGACCAACAACAGAGATGGTAGTAAAACTCATAGCGTTACCCGATTGTGTTTAAGTGCGTGCAAAATACGGCCACAAGCCTGCCCGTCCCCGTACGGGTTATGGGCGCGGCTCATCGCCTGATACTCTTCATCGTCATGCAGTAAGCGCGTGACCTCTTCGACAATACGACGCGGATCCGTTCCGACCAGACGGACGGTCCCGGCAGTTACCGCTTCCGGACGTTCGGTGGTTTCGCGCATCACCAGTACCGGCTTGCCAAGAGAAGGCGCTTCTTCCTGAATGCCGCCAGAATCGGTCAGGATCAGCCAGGCGTGGTTCATCAGCCAGACAAACGGCATATAGTCCTGCGGCTCAATCAGGAGCACGTTTTCCACGTGGCCGAGGATACGGTTGACCGGTTCGCTGACATTAGGGTTGAGGTGTACCGGATAGACAATCTGCACATCCTCGTTCTGCGCGGCAATTTCAGCCAGCGCGTGGCAGATTTGCTCAAAGCCACGGCCAAAACTTTCGCGACGGTGGCCCGTTACCAGGATCGTTTTCTTGCCGTTATTCAGGAACGGATAGCGCGCAGCGAGTTCTGCCTGAAGTTCGCCGTTAGCCAGCACGCGGTCACGCACCCAAATCAGCGCATCAATAACGGTATTGCCGGTGACGAAAACTTTGCTGTCGCTGATATTTTCTCGCAGCAGGTTCTGACGTGAGTTCTCGGTAGGCGCAAAATGGTACATCGCCAGGTGGCCGGTGAGGGTACGGTTGGCCTCTTCCGGCCAGGGAGAATAGAGATTGCCGGTACGCAGTCCCGCTTCGACATGGCCCACAGGGATACGCTGATAGAACGCGGCCAGGCTGGTCGCCACGGTGGTAGTGGTGTCGCCATGCACCAGGACCACATCAGGCCTGAACGACTCCAGAATAGGCTTTAACTCTTGCAGAATACGGCAGGTAATTTCCGTCAATCCCTGTCCCGGTTTCATTATATTGAGATCGTAATCCGGGACGATAGAAAAGAGGGTTAAGACCTGATCGAGCATCTCACGGTGCTGGGCAGTTACGCACACCTTCGCTTCAATGTCAGGATCTCTGGCCAGCGCATGAACCAGAGGTGCCATCTTAATGGCCTCCGGCCTGGTGCCAAATACGGTTAGTACTTTCACATCGATTCTCTTCGATTAGACGATGAAGGCCGCAGCCTTCATCGTAGACGGCGTTCTTAGTTTGTGCGGCGACGCAATAACGCTACGCCAGCGCCAGTCAGTGCGCCCACAATCCCCCACATGATCATCAGGAAGGCGCGACGCGGACTATCGCGTTTTACAGGCTCTTCAGGCGTTCTCAAATAACGATAGGTCTGAAAACGCGGGTCCAGCGTTGGACCGACGTTGAGCGTATTGAGCATGGCGCGATTTTGGTCGTAATCAAGGTCAAAGTCAGGGCCAACCGCCTGGATATTTTCCAGACGTGCCTGAAGCATTGGGCGACCCAGGAGGAACATTTCTGAATCCGGGAGTTCGTCAGCCGGAACATCCGTTTCGCTACGGGAAATATTGTGCTGTTCAGCAATCTTCAGCGCCTGCTCAATATTATGCACGCGTCGCGCGAAGATGGCCTTTGCGACCTCTTCCTGACGTTTTACCTGTGCCTTCATCTGGATTGTACGTGCCGCCCAGGCGCCTTTCAGCTCGTCATTCAGATGGCTCGCCGCGCGCTGGCTGGCAAAAGCAACGTACTGACGCAGCAGGTTATTGGCGTCCGGCGCCGTTTCCGCAATCAGCTTCACGCTGTCGCTAACATTACGGAGCATATCGCCAGGCATAAACTGAATGTTATTAATTAAATCATCCAGCAGCGCGGCATCCGCTTTGCTGTTCCCGACCATGCGCTGCTTGTAATAGTCCGTCTGGGACCAGAAATCGCGACGTGTATCCCACGACGCCAGCTGCATCACAAACTCTTTGTAGGATTCATCCATCACTGAGGCCTGATCCGGGGTCGCCAGATTGGCCTTGATATCAAGATTACGCAGGAATTGCTGCTGGGAGTAGTAGCCTCCAAGCATATTCACCGTTGGTCGGTCTGTAATTGCCGTGGCGCTCCACTCTTGTTTTGCAAAGAAGGTGTAGGCAAGCGCTAACAGTGCGAACCCCAATGCAATACCCACAATCCACAGTTTGCCTTGCCATAACACTCGAAACAAACCACGAATATCCAGCTCGTTCTCAGTGCCCACTGATTTCGCTCCCGCCAACGGTTGAGTCATCATAGTCCCGGTTTTACTTAGTTAATGTTGTGTTTTTGCCACTGTTCCGACGCATCCTGCGTTTTAAACGTTTAATAAAACGCGCGACTTTCCATGCACGCTTAATGCAGTAACCGTACATGAAAAATGCTAGCAAGAATAATACCAACATTACCCATTCAGGAATGAAATGTGCGTATTCCGCAGCAACGCCAATCGCAGCCAGAATAGCAGCCGCAAGCGTAATCAGCACAAATGCCTGACGAGACGTGAAGCCAGCACGCATAATCAGATGATGAATATGCTGGCGATCGGGAGAGAACGGGCTCATCCCTTTACGCAGACGGCGATACATAATGGCGACCATGTCCATCAGCGGGATGGCGATAATCCACAGAGCCGTTACCGGGCTTATCGGGTGAGTTTTGCCCTGGGTGGTCTCCAGCAGGACCCAGATCACCGTAAAGCCAATCAGGGTACTGCCCGCATCGCCCATAAACACTTTATAGCGACGCCCCAACACACCCAGGTTCAGGCAGATATAAGGCAGGATGGCGGCAATCATGGCAAAGCACCACATTGACAGGCTGTACTGGCCGTCAAACCATAAAATGATGCCGATAGCGCCAAATGAAACAGAGGACAGCCCACCGAGCAGACCGTCTATACCGTCAACCATGTTAAAGGCGTTGATGGCCGCCCAAACGGCAAACAGCGTCAGGAAGAAGCCGAATGGCCCAAGCACCAGCTCCCAGGGACCAAAGACGTAGCCCAGACTTCTGAGATAGAGACCGCCCACCACCATCATAATGATGCCGATAGCCGCCTGTACCGTCGCGCGAAACTTCACGCTGATATCAAAACGATCGTCAAGGGCGCCGACCAGTACCAGCACACCGGCACACGCCAGGTAGAGTGCGGCATGGGGGATATAGTAATCCGCGATCCCGAATGTGAAACAGATGCCTGCGTATACCGAAATGCCGCCCACCAGCGGAATAAGCCCCTGATGACGTTTACGGAAGTTCGGTTTGTCCACTAACCCAATTCTTTTTGCTACCTTGCGCGCAATGAACAAAAAACAGGTTGTGAATAAAAAAATACTGATCAGCTCAGTTACTGCAGTGAGTAGATTCACAATGGATTGCTCTCAACAAATGTTAGTCCCGGAAGTATAACCATGAAGCCTCTGCCTCAGAAGGATTAAAGATGGCTTCTCACAACTCCCTTTGTATGTTTTTCAATCAATTATTTCTTTGACTGTGCAAACCTTCTTATTGTCGCACCGACAGGTCTAAATTGGGAGTGTGTGGTAATAGCGTATAGTCCATAAATAAAAAACGCCACGTAAAAACGTGGCGTTTACTGGGATTATTTGCGTTACGAGCGTTTCATCATGTCGAAGAAATCGTCGTTTGTTTTGGTCATCGCCAGTTTGTTAATGAGGAATTCCATTGCGTCGATTTCGCCCATTGGATGGATGATTTTGCGCAGGATCCACATTTTCTGAAGCTCTTCCTGAGTGGTAAGCAGCTCTTCTTTACGGGTACCGGAACGGTTGTAGTCGATGGCCGGGAAGACGCGTTTCTCTGCGATCTTACGAGAAAGGTGCAGTTCCATGTTGCCTGTACCTTTAAACTCTTCGTAGATAACTTCGTCCATTTTGGAGCCGGTATCGATCAGCGCCGTCGCGATAATGGTCAGGCTACCGCCCTCTTCCACGTTACGCGCCGCACCGAAGAAACGCTTCGGACGGTGCAGGGCGTTGGCGTCCACACCACCGGTCAGTACTTTACCGGAAGCCGGCACCACGGTGTTGTAGGCACGTGCCAGACGGGTAATGGAGTCGAGCAGGATGATCACGTCTTTTTTGTGTTCAACCAGGCGTTTCGCCTTCTCGATAACCATTTCCGCAACCTGAACGTGGCGAGAAGCCGGTTCGTCGAAGGTAGACGCAACCACTTCACCTTTCACCAGACGCTGCATCTCGGTCACTTCTTCCGGACGTTCGTCAATCAGCAGCACCATCAGCACACAGTCTGGATGGTTGTAAGCAATGCTCTGCGCAATGTTTTGCAGCAGCATGGTTTTACCGGCTTTTGGCGGTGCCACAATCAGACCACGCTGACCACGACCAATTGGCGATGCCAGATCCAGCACACGAGCGGTTAAGTCTTCAGTAGACCCGTTACCACGCTCCATGCGCAGGCGAGAGTTCGCGTGCAGCGGCGTTAAGTTCTCGAACAGGATCTTATTGCGGGAGTTTTCCGGTTTGTCGTAGTTAACTTCGTTAACCTTCAACAGCGCAAAGTAGCGTTCACCCTCTTTAGGAGGACGAATCTTACCTGAAATGGTGTCACCAGTGCGGAGGTTGAAACGGCGGATTTGGCTAGGGGATACGTAGATGTCGTCAGGGCCGGCGAGGTAGGAGCTGTCTGCGGAGCGGAGGAAACCAAATCCGTCTTGCAGTATCTCCAGCACACCGTCGCCAAAGATATCTTCGCCACTCTTAGCGTGCTGCTTCAGGATGGCGAAAATGATGTCCTGCTTGCGCATACGAGCCTGGTTTTCCAGTCCCATATTTTCGCCGAGAGTGATCAGCTCAGAAACCGGCGTATTCTTTAATTCGGTAAGATTCATAATGGTGTGGGTTCTTAAACTCGGGGTGATTCTCGAACTTAATGTTGTGAATGGTATGGCAGGGTCATCCATGCCTGTTTAGCGGCCATCACCTCATGTCTGTTCGCTGTCTGGTCACAGGGAAAGAACGCAGAACTGAAACGACAAGACGGATTGAGTGACAAGCCCGGAATCTAGCAACTTCACGCACTGTTTACATTAACAACGGGAAGTATCGGGTAAAACAAGATTCAAACAACAAGATATGTTTAAAACGTAGTCATAGCTAACTTAGCACGACTAAAGCCGGGCGTCCAGAGCTCGCCATTAATTAGGCGCTCTGAACGCTCAGCTGAGAAACCTTACGCCAGATTAGCGTCCAGGAACTCTTTCAGTTGACCTTTGGACAGTGCGCCCACTTTGGTCGCCGCCACGTCACCGTTTTTGAACAGCAGCAGGGTCGGAATGCCACGGATACCGTATTTTGGCGCGGTGCCCGGGTTCTGGTCGATGTTCAGCTTGGCAACGGTCAGTTTGCCCTGATATTCGTCAGCGATTTCATCCAGAATCGGAGCGATCATTTTGCAAGGACCACACCATTCAGCCCAGAAATCAACGAGGATCAGCCCGTCAGCTTTAAGTACGTCCGTGTCAAAACTGTCGTCAGTCAGGTGAATAATTTTATCGCTCATATATAACTCCACAGGAATAAGCCTGGTACGTTGGTTTTGTCACCACCAACGACGTGTTGATGTCGCATTAACCAACTAAAGGTTGACTTTATTTCACCGGATACGCTTTCGTAAAGCAATAGTAAGCTGATATTCTACCACACTATGAGCAAAACACATTTAACAGAACAGAAGTTTTCCGACTTCGCCCTGCACCCAAAGGTGATCGAAGCCCTTGAAACTAAAGGGTTTCATAACTGCACGCCCATTCAGGCTCTCGCCCTGCCGCTGACGCTGGCCGGTCGCGACGTTGCAGGGCAGGCGCAAACCGGTACTGGCAAAACGATGGCGTTTTTAACGTCAACGTTTCATTATTTACTTTCTCACCCAGCGATTGCAGACCGCAAAGTTAACCAGCCGCGCGCGCTAATTATGGCCCCGACGCGAGAACTGGCGGTACAGATCCACGCAGACGCTGAGCCTCTGGCGCAAGCCACCGGCCTGAAGCTTGGCCTGGCCTATGGCGGCGACGGCTACGATAAACAGCTGAAAGTGCTGGAAAGCGGCGTGGATATCCTGATTGGAACCACCGGCCGCCTTATCGACTACGCCAAACAGAACCATATCAACCTCGGCGCAATCCAGGTTGTCGTGCTTGATGAAGCAGACCGCATGTACGATCTGGGCTTCATTAAAGATATCCGCTGGCTGTTCCGTCGTATGCCTGCCGCAAACCAGCGTCTGAACATGCTGTTCTCCGCAACCCTGTCATACCGCGTGCGTGAACTCGCCTTCGAGCAGATGAACAACGCCGAGTATGTGGAAGTGGAACCGGAGCAGAAAACCGGGCACCGCATTAAAGAAGAGCTCTTCTATCCCTCTAATGAAGAGAAAATGCGCCTGCTGCAAACGCTGATCGAAGAAGAGTGGCCGGATCGCGCGATCATCTTCGCGAACACCAAACATCGCTGTGAAGATATCTGGGGCCACCTGGCGGCAGATGGTCACCGCGTAGGTCTCCTGACCGGCGACGTGGCGCAGAAAAAACGCCTGCGCATTCTGGACGAGTTTACCCGTGGCGATCTCGATATTCTGGTCGCGACCGACGTGGCGGCCCGTGGCCTGCACATTCCAGCCGTGACGCACGTCTTTAACTACGATCTGCCAGATGACTGTGAAGACTATGTACACCGTATCGGTCGTACCGGTCGTGCCGGCGCAAGCGGCCACTCCATCAGCCTGGCGTGTGAAGAGTATGCGCTGAATCTTCCGGCCATTGAGACCTACATCGGTCACTCTATTCCACAGAGCAAATACAATCCGGACGCGCTGTTAAGCGAACTGCCGCCGCCTAAGCGCCTTACCCGCCCACGCCCCGGCAATGGTCCGCGTCGTTCCGGCGGCGCACCGCGTAACCGTCGTCGTTCAGGTTAAGAAAATATGCTCAGCTCCACCTCGCTCTATGCGGCAATAGATCTCGGCTCCAACAGTTTTCATATGCTGGTTGTGCGCGAGGTGGCGGGAAGCATACAAACGCTGACGCGCATTAAGCGCAAGGTCCGCCTCGCGGCGGGCCTGAGCAGCGACAACCACCTCTCCCCTGAAGCCATGGAACGTGGCTGGCAGTGCCTGCGTCTGTTTGCAGAACGTTTGCAGGATATCCCGCTCAGTCAAATCCGCGTTGTTGCCACGGCGACCCTTCGTCTGGCGGTTAACGCTGGCGATTTCATTGCCAAAGCGCAGGAAATTCTGGGCTGTCCGGTGCAGGTCATCAGCGGTGAAGAAGAAGCGCGTCTGATTTATCAGGGCGTGGCGCACACGACCGGTGGCGACGATCGCCGTCTGGTGGTGGACATCGGTGGCGCCAGTACCGAACTGGTCACGGGCACAGGCGCACAGGCGACCTCGCTCTTTAGCCTGTCGATGGGCTGTGTGACCTGGCTGGAACGCTACTTTACCGATCGAAACCTTGCCAAAGAGAATTTCGACGAGGCGGAAAACGCGGCGCGTGAAGTGCTGCGCCCGGTCATGGATGAGCTGCGCTATCACGGCTGGAAAGTCTGCGTCGGGGCTTCCGGCACCGTTCAGGCGTTGCAGGAAATCATGATGGCGCAGGGCATGGACGAGCGGATCACCCTTGCCAAGCTCCAGCAGCTTAAACAGCGCGCCATTCAGTGTGGACGCCTGGAAGAGCTTGAAATTGAGGGGCTGACGCTCGAACGCGCGCTGGTTTTCCCAAGCGGGCTCGCCATCCTGATCGCCATTTTCACCGAGCTGAATATCCAGTGTATGACGCTGGCAGGCGGTGCGCTGCGTGAAGGTCTGGTTTACGGAATGCTGCACCAGTCGGTCGATCAGGACATCCGTAGCCGTACGCTGCGTAACGTTCAGCGACGCTTTATTGTTGATACTGACCAGGCGCAAAGAGTAAGCCAGCTGGCGTCACTTTTTGCCGATCAGGTGAAAACTAGCTGGGATATTGAACCGTTAAGTCGCGATCTGTTGCTAAGCGCCTGTGCGCTACATGAAATTGGTCTCAGCGTGGAGTACAAGCAGGCACCGCTGCACGCAGCCTGGCTGGTACGAAATCTTGATTTACCCGGCTATACGCCCGCACAGAAAAAGCTACTGGCCACCCTGCTGCTGAATCAGACCAACGCCGTCGATCTCTCTTCACTTCACCAGCAGAACGCCGTGCCGCCGCGCGTGGCCGAGCATCTGTGCCGTCTGTTGCGCCTGGCGATCCTGTTTGCCAGCCGCCGTCGTGATGATTTGCTGCCAGACATTACGCTGGTGGCAGACGATGAGAAACTGACGCTGACGTTGCCGAAAAACTGGCTTGAAAATCACCCGCTTGGCGCAGAACTGGTTGAACAGGAGTTTCAGTGGCAGAGCTATGTGCACTGGGCGCTTGAGGTGAAGTGACCCTTTAAAGCGTGCCGGGCGGCGGCTTCGCCTTACCCGGCCTACAAACCGTTATCCCTTCTCTTTGGCTTTTGCCAGCATCGCGCGAATGTTTGCCACGTTGGCCTGGCCTTTGTGCATGCGCTCTTCCGCGGTAATGACCTTACGTTGCTGCTCCCAGATAAGATCGTCCTGAGGCAACTCCAGCAGAAAACGGCTCGGCTCCGGGCGCACCAGCTCACCGTACTGACGGCGCTCTTTACACAGCGTAAACGTCAGCTCCTTCTGCGCACGGGTGATCCCCACGTAGGCCAGACGGCGCTCTTCGTCGACGTTATCTTCATCAATGCTGCTCTGGTGCGGCAGTAGGCCCTCTTCCATCCCCACCAGATAGACATACGGGAACTCCAGCCCTTTGGACGCGTGAAGCGTCATCAGCTGGACCTGGTCGGCCTCTTCTTCGCTTTCGCCGCGCTCCATCATATCGCGCAGCGTGAAGCGGGTGACGACCTGCGTCAGGGTCATCGGCTCGTCTATCTCTGAACCTTCAAGCATTTCGGTCATCCAGCTGAAGAGCTGGTTAACGTTTTTCATGCGCATCTCAGCCGCTTTTGGGCTGGCGGAGGTTTCATAGAGCCAGGATTCGTAATCAATGCCGTGGATCAGATCGCGTACCGCCGCCACCGGCTCGCGCTCGGCCAGACGCTGCACTTCACCCAGCCAGTGGGTGAAGCGGGTTAAGGCGTCATAGCCGCGCCCGGTCAGGGTCTGGCTCAGCCCCATATCGAAGCTGGCGGTGAACAGGCTTTTGTTGCGGGTCATCGCCCACTCGCCCAACTTTTGCAGCGTCGCAGAGCCAATTTCGCGTTTCGGCGTATTCACGATGCGCAGGAAAGCGCTGTCGTCATCCGGGTTGGTCAGCACGCGCAGGTAGGCCAGCAGATCCTTGATTTCCGGACGCGAAAAGAACGACGTGCCGCCGGAGATTTTGTAGGGAATGCGGTTCTGCATCAGCATCTTTTCAAAAACGCGCGACTGGTGGTTACCGCGATAGAGGATCGCGTAGTCTTTATAGTCGGTTTTGTTGACGAAGTGATGGGCAATCAGCTCACCCGTTACGCGCTCCGCTTCGTGCTCTTCATTGTTGGCGCTGAGCACTTTCAGTTCAGTACCGTAACCCAGCTCGGAGAACAGGCGCTTCTCAAAGACGTGCGGGTTATTGGCAATCAGGATGTTCGCCGCCTTCAGGATGCGCCCGGAAGAACGATAGTTCTGCTCCAGTTTGATCACCTGCAACGCCGGGAAGTCTTTGCTCAGCAGCACCAGGTTTTGCGGACGAGCGCCGCGCCAGGAATAAATGGACTGATCGTCATCGCCAACGACGGTGAAACGCGCACGCTGTCCTACCAGCAGCTTCACCAGCTCGTACTGGCTGGTGTTGGTATCCTGATATTCATCCACCAGCAGGTAGCGGATTTTGTTCTGCCAGCGCTCGCGCACCTCTTCATTTCGCTGAAGCAGCAGCGTCGGCAGCAGGATCAGATCGTCGAAATCCAGTACGTTGCAGGCTTTCATATGCGCATCGTACAGACCGTAGCAGTGGGCAAAGATACGATCGCGCTCGCCTTTGGCACTCGCCGCTGCCTGGGCCGGCGTCATGAGATCGTTTTTCCAGTTCGAGATCGTCGAGATCAGCTGTTGCAACAGCACTTTGTCATCTTCGATCAGCCCTTCCGTCAGCTCTTTAAGCAGCGCCACCTGATCGGTGTCATCGAAGAGCGAAAAGTTGGACTTCATGCCCAGCGCCGCGTATTCACGCTTGATGATATCCAGGCCCAGCGTGTGGAAAGTGGAGATCATCAGCCCGCGCGCCTCTTTACGGCCCAGGGTCTGGCCGACGCGCTCTTTCATCTCACGCGCCGCTTTGTTGGTAAAGGTGACCGCCGCGATATGGCGCGCCTGGTAGCCACAACCGCGAATTAAGTGGGCAATTTTGTTAGTGATCACACGTGTTTTACCGGATCCCGCTCCCGCCAGCACCAGGCAGGGTCCGGTGACGAATTCGACAGCTTGTTGTTGTCCGGGGTTTAAACGCATAAGTGATCGCTCAATGAAAGTGGGGAGAGGAGGAAAAACGCGTGGTAGTATACCGATCGTAAACTCGTTGACTCAAGGCACGATCATGGCAAAAACAGCAGCAGCACTGCATATCCTTGTTAAAGAAGAGAAACTGGCACAGGATCTTCTCGAACAGATTAAAAACGGCGCCGATTTCGGCAAACTGGCGAAGAAACACTCGATTTGCCCGTCAGGCAAACGCGGCGGTGACTTAGGCGAGTTCCGCCAGGGCCAGATGGTTCCGGCGTTTGATAAAGTGGTTTTCTCCTGCCCGGTGCTGGAGCCAACCGGTCCCCTGCATACGCAGTTCGGCTATCACATTATCAAAGTGTTATACCGCAACTAATCAAAAGCCCGGTGCATTGACTCACCGGGCTTTTTTATCTGGCTGTTCCCGCGTTTAAATACCGTCGCCGTATTCGAAGGTGTGGTGAATACCGTTGAAGTGCTGATCCATATCCATCGACGGTTTATCGCTGTCTGGCTTACCGACGATGCGCGCCGGGACGCCAGCGGCGGTGGTATGCGGCGGTACGGGCTGGAGTACAACTGACCCCGCGCCAATCTTCGCGCCGCGTCCGACTTCAATATTGCCAAGGATTTTGGCGCCTGCGCCAATCATCACCCCTTCACGAATTTTCGGATGGCGATCTCCGCTGGTTTTACCGGTACCGCCCAGCGTAACGGATTGCAGGATCGACACATCATCTTCAATCACCGCCGTTTCACCGACAACAATGCCGGTGGCGTGATCGAGCATGATCCCGCGGCCAATTTTCGCCGCCGGGTGAATATCGACCTGGAAGGTCACGGAAACCTGGTTTTGCAGGAAGATAGCCAGCGCGCGGCGTCCCTCATTCCATAACCAGTGGCCGATGCGGTACGCCTGTAAGGCGTGAAAACCTTTGAGATACAGCAGCGGCGTGGAGTATTTATCCACCGCCGGATCGCGCGTGCGTACGGCCTGAATGTCGCAGGCGGCAGAGGCGATCATTTCCGGGTCTGCGGCGTAGGCCTCTTCCACCACCTCACGAATGGCGATAGCAGGCATGATGGAGGAAGCCAGCTTATTGGCGAGCATATAGCTCAGGGCGCTGCCGAGGTTTTCGTGCTTGAGTAGCGTCGCGTGATAGAAACTGGCCAGCATAGGCTCACAGTCGGCCAAAGCACGGGCTTCGGCTTTAATATTATTCCAGACGATATCCAGTTCTTCACACGGCATTGCTTGCTCCAGACGATAGTTAATGACCAGCCAGTTCTGCGCTGGCTGGGTCATTCAGGTGACGATACTTCCCGGCTAATTGCTGCTGCGCTCGTCCTTGCGCGCACGACCTAATAGGGTCAATGCTGCCTCGCGCGCATTTTTTCCGCAATACAATACCTGATAAATTTCCTCGGTTATTGGCATTTCGACACCGAAACGGTGCGCCAATTCGCGGACTTCTTTGGTATTGCGATAGCCTTCAACCACCTGACCAATCTTCTCCTGCGCGCTTTTTACATCGCTGCCCTGTCCGAGCATCATGCCAAAGCGGCGGTTACGCGACTGGTTGTCGGTGCAGGTCAGCACCAGGTCGCCCAGCCCAGCCATCCCCATAAAGGTGGCCGGATCGGCACCCAGCGCTTCGCCCAGACGGGACATTTCGGTCAGACCACGGGTGATCAGCGCCGTACGCGCATTCGCGCCGAAACCGATGCCGTCAGACATCCCGGCCCCGATGGCAATGACGTTCTTCACCGCACCGCCCAGCTGTACGCCGATAAAATCAGGGTTGCTGTAGACGCGGAAGCTCTTGCCGCAGTGCAGCAGTTGCTGAAGATCGTCGGAAAATGCCTGGTCGGTGGACGCCAGCGAGATCGCCGTCGGCAGACCGGCAGCCAGCTCTTTGGCAAACGTCGGCCCGGAGATCACCGCCAGCGGGATCGCCGTTCCCAGCGCTTCGCGGGCAACGTCCTGCAACAGACGTCCGGTTTCGGCTTCCAGCCCCTTCGTCGCCCACACAATACGCGCATCCGCACGCATCAGCGGCTTAATCTGACGCAGGACTTCGCCAAACACATGGCTCGGCACCACAATCAGAATATTGCGGCTGGCCGCCAGCGCGGTCGCGAGGTCGCTTTCCAGATAGAGAGAGTCAGGGAACGGAACGTCCGGGAGAAACGCCACGTTGCAGCGGTCGTGTTGCAACGTCGCGATATGTTTTGGATCGTGGCCCCACAGGACCACGTCGTGACCATTTCTTGCCAGCGTGATGGCAAGAGCGGTGCCGTAAGAGCCGGCACCGATCACAGTCATTGACGCATTAACAGTGCTCATCAGGCATCCTGATGTTGTTCGGCACCTTCGCCAGCCTGCTGCTGCAAATAGTTCATAAACAGCGCATCAAAGTTAACTGGCGCAAGGTTCAGTTGCGGGAATGTACCGCGAGAAACCAGGCTGGTGATGCATTCACGCGCATACGGGAACAGGATGTTCGGGCAGTATGCACCCAGGCAATGCGCCATCTGGTTGCCTTCGATGCCGCCGATGGAGAAGATACCGCCCTGCTGTACTTCGCACAGGAATGCAGTTTCTTCGCCCAGAGAGGCGGTCACGGTGACACGCAGTACGACTTCATACACGTCATCCGCCAGCTGGGTGGATGCGGTATCCAGATCAAGTTTAACCTCTGGCTGCCAGTCTTTCTGGAAAACGTGCGGCGCGTTTGGCGCTTCGAAAGAGACATCCTTGGTGTAGATGCGCTGGATCTGGAAAGTCATCTCGGTGTTGTTTTGTTCTGACATGGAAAAACCCTTTTTAATTGTCCTAAAGTCTCTAGCTCAGCAGCGGATCGAGTCCACCGCGGGCGTCGAGCGCATACAAGTCATCACAGCCGCCAATGTGCTGCGCATCAATAAAAATCTGTGGAACCGTTGTGCGACCACTGCGTTGGATCATCTCTTCGCGTTTAATCGCGTCACCATCGATCGGCAGTTCCTTGAACGTTACGCCTTTGCTGGACAGCAGCGCTTTCGCTCGGTGGCAGAACGGGCACGTTGCTTTGGTGTAGATCTCAATATTGGCCATCACTTAACTCCTTATTTACCGCGCACTAAAGGAAGATTCTCCCCGCTCCAGCCGGAGATGCCTTCTTTCAGCACCGTTACGTTTTCAAAGCCTGCTTTATGCAGTGCGTTGGCAGATTCCTGCGCCTGCATGCCTGTGCCGTCAACAACGATAATCGGCTGGGCTTTATGCTTCTCCAGCTCACCAATGTTGTTCGCTTTGATTTCCGCTGGCAGCAGGTTGATAGCACCTGCGATATGGCCCTTGCGGAAATCGTCGCGCTGACGCAGATCAACCACAACGGCGTCCTCTTTGTTGATCAGACGTGTCGCTTCACCGCGGGTGATCACCTTAATTTTAGACGTCAGTCCCTTAAATGTGGTGAACAGTACAGCGACCAGCAGGCCAATCCACGCGATGCTCAGAACCGGGTGGCGGCTAACGAATTGCATAATTTCTTGCATGGGGGGTAACAACTCCCGACTTAGTGATTAAAAAAACCAGGACAGGAGTATACCTGTGCGCTGTGGCAAATACAGCCAGCGACATAAAGCTAATCTATTTTCTGCGGCATGCCACGAAAAAAAAGCCTCAAAATGGCCCGAGAACGGCCTTGCCTCCACGCTTTCTTTGATCTTCTGCGGCTATTTTATCGATTCAGCTGTAGTAAAATTACGCAAATTTTTTGTCTCTTGAGCATGAGGTTGTCGCAATGTCGGTTTCTAAAAAACCTATGGTACTGGTGATTCTGGATGGCTATGGCTACCGTGAAGATCAGCAGGATAACGCCATTTTCAACGCCAAAACCCCGGTAATGGATGCGCTTTGGGCAAAACGTCCCCACACCCTGATTGACGCGTCTGGTCTGGAAGTCGGGCTGCCGGACCGTCAGATGGGCAACTCTGAAGTGGGTCACGTGAACCTGGGCGCAGGCCGTATCGTCTATCAGGACCTGACGCGCCTGGACGTTGAAATCAAAGAACGTACATTCTTTGCCAACCCAACGCTCACCGGAGCAGTGGATAAAGCTGTCGCCGCAGGCAAGGCCGTTCACATTATGGGCCTGCTCTCTGCGGGCGGCGTTCACAGCCACGAAGATCACATTATGGCGATGGTTGAACTGGCCGCTGAACGCGGTGCGGAAAAAATCTATCTGCACGCCTTCCTGGACGGTCGCGATACGCCGCCACGCAGCGCTAAGGGCTCGCTGCAAGCCTTTGAAGAGAAATTTACCGCATTGGGCAAAGGCCGCGTGGCGTCCATCATTGGCCGTTACTATGCAATGGACCGCGATAACCGCTGGGACCGCGTTGAGCAAGCCTACGATCTGCTGACCCTGGCAAAAGGTGAATTCCAGTTCCCGACCGCCGTCGCAGGTCTGGAAGCGGCTTACGCGCGTGATGAAAACGACGAATTCGTGAAAGCAACCGTGATCCGCGCTGAAGGCCAGGCCGATGCCGCCATGGAAGATGGCGATGCGCTGATCTTCATGAACTTCCGCGCTGACCGCGCGCGCGAAATCACCCGTGCTTTCGTCAACATTGATTTCGACGGTTTCGCCCGTAAGAAAGTGGCGAAGCTCGATTTCATCCAGCTGACCGAGTATGCAGCGGATATCAAGGCTCCCTGCGCGTATCCGCCAGCGTCGCTGGAAAATACCTTCGGCGAGTGGATGGCGAAAAACGATAAAACCCAGCTGCGTATCTCCGAAACGGAGAAGTATGCGCACGTGACCTTCTTCTTTAACGGCGGCGTAGAAGAGCCGTTCAAAGGCGAAGACCGCATCCTGATCAACTCGCCGAAAGTCGCGACTTACGATCTCCAGCCAGAAATGAGCTCTGCGGAGCTGACCGAAAAACTGGTGGCCGCGATCGAAAGCGGTAAATACGACACCATCATCTGTAACTATCCGAACGGTGACATGGTCGGCCATACCGGCGTAATGGAAGCGGCAGTGAAGGCGGTTGAAGCGCTGGACCACTGCGTAGAGCAGGTCGCAAAAGCGGTTGAATCCGTGGGAGGCCAGCTGCTGATCACCGCCGATCACGGTAACGCAGAACAAATGCGTGACCCGGCAACCGGTCAGGCGCATACCGCCCATACCAACCTGCCTGTTCCACTGATTTATGTGGGTGATAAATCAGTGAAAGCAGTGGAAGGCGGCAAGCTTTCCGACATCGCGCCAACCATGTTGTCGCTGATGGGTATGGAAATCCCTGAAGAGATGACTGGCAAGCCGCTGTTCATCGTGGAATAATCGCTCCCCATGAGGGGAAAGGCGATTTTTTCAATCACATGGGTCGTGAAGCCGCTTCGGTTATCAGTCAGACCTCTGCTTTGCGCCAGCGCACTCAGCGCTGGCGTATTGCTGTGCGCCGCATCCGCCCACGCGGATGACCGCGACCAGCTCAAATCCATTCAGGCCGATATCGCCGCTAAAGAGCGTGCGGTACGCCAGCAGCAGCAGCAGCGTTCTGCCCTGCTTGCCCAGCTTAAAAAGCAGGAAGAGGCCATTTCCGCCGCTGCGCGTAAGCTGCGTGAAACGCAAAACACCCTTGCCCAGCTCAATAAGCAAATCGATGAAATGAACGCATCGATTGCGAAACTGGAGCGCCAGCGTGACGCCCAGGAACGCAACCTGGCTGCACAGCTTGATGCCGCTTTCCGTCAGGGTGAACACACTGGCCTTCAGCTGATCCTCAGCGGTGAAGAGAGCCAGCGCGGCCAGCGTTTACAGGCCTATTTCGGCTATCTCAACCAGGCTCGTCAGGAGACCATCGCGCAGCTGAAACAGACGCGCGAAGAAGTCACCACGCAAAAAGCCGAGCTGGAAGAGAAGCAGAGCCAGCAGCAAACGCTACTCTACGATCAGCAGGCGCAGCAGGAGAAGCTTGAGCAGGCGCGCAATGAGCGTAAGAAGACGCTCGCCGGGCTGGAGTCCTCTATCCAGGCAGGAAAAAGCCAGCTGAGCGAAATGCGTGCCAACGAATCGAAACTGCGTAACAGCATCGCCCGGGCAGAAGCCGCAGCCAAAGCGCGCGCTGAAAAAGAAGCGCGCGAAGCGCAGGCGGTGCGTAATAAGCAGCAGGAAGCCTCCCGGAAAGGCACCACCTACAAGCCGACTGAAAATGAACGTTCCCTGATGTCGCGTACCGGCGGCCTCGGTTCCCCTCGTGGTCAGGCCTACTGGCCCGTTCGCGGTACGATCCTGCATCGCTATGGCGAACAGTTGCAGGGTGAGCTACGTTGGAAGGGGATCGTTATCGGTGCATCTGAAGGTAGCGAAGTGAAAGCCATCGCCGATGGCCGCGTGATCCTGGCCGACTGGCTACAGGGTTACGGGCTCGTGGTGGTGGTCGAGCATGGTAAAGGCGACATGAGTCTTTATGGCTACAACCAGAGCGCGCTGGTCAGCGTCGGTACTCAGGTGCGCGCCGGTCAACCCATTGCCCTTGTGGGCAGCAGTGGCGGTCAGGGCCGCCCGTCACTCTATTTCGAAATTCGTCGTCAGGGTCAGGCGGTCAATCCACAGCCGTGGTTGGGAAGATAAGTTTTGCTTCAATTTCGTCGAATTGTTTTTTCCGTCGCCAGCGCACTGGCGCTGGCTGCACCGGTTTATGCAGGCAAACTCGCGATTGTGATTGATGACTTCGGTTATCGACCACACTATGAAAATCAGGTGCTGGCGATGCCGTCAGCCATCTCTGTTGCCGTCCTGCCGAATGCGCCTCACGCGCATGAAATGGCGACCAAAGCACACAATGGCGGCCATCAGGTGCTCATCCATCTGCCGATGGCTCCCCTCAGCAAGCAGCCGCTGGAAAAAGATACCCTGCGCCCGGACATGAGCAGCGACGAGATCGATCGCATCATCCGCGATGCGTACAATAAAGTGCCGTATGCCGTGGGTCTGAATAACCATATGGGCAGCGCGATGACCTCCAGCCTGTACGGTATGCTGAAGGTGATGCAGGCGCTGGAGCGTTACAATCTCTATTTCCTCGACAGCATGACCATTGGCAACAGCCAGGCGATGCGTGCCGCTCAGGGTACGGGGGTGAAGGTCATCAAGCGCAAAGTCTTCCTGGACGACTCCCAGAACGAAGCGGATATCCGCGTGCAGTTCAACCGCGCGGTTCAGCTGGCGCGCCGTAACGGTTCGGCGATTGCCATCGGGCACCCGCATCCGTCTACCGTTCGCGTTTTGCAGCAAATGTTACCGAGCTTACCCGCTGATATCACGCTGGTGCGTCCGAGCGATCTGCTCAACGAACCTCAGGTGGTTACCTCTCGCCCGGGTAGTGCGCAACCGCCCGCAACGCAGCCGCGTAACCCGTTCCGTAGCGTGAAGAACTGCACGCTGAAGCAGCCGCCTGAACCGGTGTATGCCACCCGCTTCTTCACGGTAATTGGCGAAAGCGTAAGCCAGAGTACGCTGGTGCAGTACTTCCAGCACCAGTGGCAGGGCTGGGGGAAAAAAACAGCAGCGAGCCCAACCCAGTGACAGGCGATTAAGGTAGAAAGATGCCGCAACGACACAAAATTCTGCTCCTCGATACCGGTAAAGAGTGGGGAGGAGGCACCAACAGCATGCTCGAACTTCTGAAGCGGATTAACCGCGAGAAGTTTGATATTACCTGTTGTTTTTACAGCGATTACAGCCGGGCCGAAGGTCAAACCATCGGCCAGGTGTTGAACGGCATTGGCATCCCGTTAATTGTCATTCCGCAGAAAAAGCAGCCCGGTTGGGCGAAGGTTGCGAAAGAGCTGGGCCGTGGCCTGCTGTTTTTCTCGCGCAGCGCCCGCAAGGCGTTTACCCGACATATTGATACGCTCTGGCGCATCCGGCCCAACGTCAGCAAGATCGAGACGATTTTCAGGGAAGGCGGTTTCGATACGCTTTACATGAACAACCAGCCGGGCTCTAACGAAGAAGGGTATCTGGCGGGCGCGAACCTGCATGCGCGGATAATCCAGCACTGCCGGATTGAACCGGTGCTGACCCCGCCGCTGGTGAAGCTGGTGAATGCCCACGCCACAAAAATCATCGCCGTCTCGCACGGCGTTGAACGCGTGCTTCTTCAGCATGGTGTCCGGCCAGCGCTGTGCACCACGGTCAACAACGCCATTGACATCCACCAGCCCTTGCCCGACCGACGCGCCATGCGCCAGCGTCTGAACATTGATGACGACACGTTTGTGTTCGGTAGCATTGGATCGTTAATCCCCCGCAAGGCCAACCACCACACGCTGGAGGCGCTGGCCCAGTTCAACCAGAAGCACCCGCAGGCAAAATGGAAGATGGTGCTGGTCGGTGAAGGGGCTGAACGCGGCGCGCTGACGGCGCAGGCTGACGCGCTGGGGATTGCTGAGCACGTCATTTTTACCGGTTTCCAGAATACGCCTTTTGACTATCTCGCCACCTTTGACGCGTTTATTCTGGCTTCAAAGAGCGAAGGTTTGCCCCGCGTCGTACTGGAGGCAATGCTGCTGAACATCCCAGTGATTGGCTCAAAGGTGACCGGCACGGCAGAATTGATCGACCACGAGTCGACCGGGCTGCTGTTCCCGTGGAGCGATGTGTCGCAACTTGCTCAACATCTGGATAATATCTGGCAGGATCCTGCTCTGCGCGCCCGGCTCGCCGCAGCCGCGCACCAGAATGTCTGCAACGCGTATGCAATTGAAAGCTATGTTAACGGTGTCGAGGCCGTTCTTGGCGCGCAATAACCAAACGAGAAGAACATGTTTAAATTTCTGAATGCTCGCTACCGCCACATTACCGGGCGTCATAACATTCCTTACGCTTCCCTTCCGGCCACGCGCGATCTCGTTGCGGTTGATTCCATTGTGATCCCCTGTACGGGCGCGGATTTCGTCGAAGAGGCGTTATTGTCAGCGACCTTTGCAGCGCGTTACGCCACCGACGTCAGCGAGATTGTTATCGTCAGCGATCAGCCTGAATCCGCTTTCGGCGAGCTGCCGCCCAAAACCCGCGTTGTGACCCTCACGCTGCCAAAACGTGAAGAGGGGTACCGCTATAAGCAGATCTACCTCAGCCGTCTGGTGAAGCTTAACGCTCCGCTTCAGGCGCGCGGTGAAGGGGTGCTGATGATCGACTCCGATCTCAACCTGCTGAAGATGCCCCAGATCAACATGGCCGATATGCACATTTACTCCAGCTTCCGTCAGGGCAAAATGATTGCCAAGCTGGACGGCGCCCCCGCAGAAAAAGTGCCGGCCTATTACAAAGAAACGGTGCGCCCGTATCTGGTCGATCACGTTAACGGCGCGTTTCTTGCCGCAACCAAAAAAACCTGGCGCCGTATCTGCCCGCTGTGGCTGACGCTGTTCCAGGATACCTGGGAGCTGATGGACGACACGCAGCCGCCGACCGATCAGCTGCCGCTCGCTGCGCTGCTGGACATGCTGGATATAAAAACAGTTAACCTGGGCGACTGGATGAACTGGCCGGTCTCCAAGAAGATCGGCGGACAGGAAGCCGTTGTGCCGAAAGAGGTGATTGGCGCGCACGGGGGTTTCCCGCTTTCCGAATGGCAGAAGTATCTGGAATCGCCGGATAACAAACTGCTGTTCAAAGGGCAGGACTACACCCGCAAGGTGCGCTACCTGACGGATGAAGAGAAAAAGAATCAGTAAAAAAAGGGGCCTGAGGCCCCTTTTTGTTTACTTATCCCAGCTCAGGATCACTTTCCCTGACTGGCCGGAACGCATCGCGTCAAAGCCCTGCTGGAACTCATCGATGGAGAATCGGTGAGTGATAATCGGGGACAGATCCAGGCCGGACTGGATCAGCGCTGCCATCTTGTACCAGGTTTCGAACATCTCGCGGCCATAGATGCCCTTGATGAACAGCCCTTTGAAGATGACTTTGTTCCAGTCGATGGACATATCTGACGGCGGAATGCCCAGCATCGCGATACGCCCACCGTGGTTCATGGTGTCCAGCATGGTGCGGAACGCCGGCGGCGCGCCGGACATCTCCAGACCGACGTCAAACCCTTCGGTCATACCCAGCTCTTCCATCACGTCGGTCAGGCTCTCTTTCGAGACATCCACCGCGCGGGTGACGCCCATTTTGCGCGCCAGCGACAGGCGGTATTCGTTCACGTCGGTGATCACCACGTTGCGCGCACCCACGTGTTTCGCCACGGCTGCCGCCATAATACCGATTGGGCCAGCGCCGGAGACCAGCACGTCTTCACCGACCAGGTCGAAGGAGAGCGCGGTGTGTACCGCGTTGCCGAACGGATCGAAAATGGAGGCCAGATCGTCAGAGATATTGTCCGGGATTTTGAAGGCGTTAAACGCCGGGATCACCAGATATTCCGCAAAGCAGCCCGGACGGTTTACGCCCACGCCGACGGTGTTGCGGCACAGGTGGGTGCGACCGCCGCGGCAGTTGCGGCAGTGACCGCAGGTAATATGGCCTTCACCCGAGACGCGATCGCCAATGCTAAAGCCTTTTACTTCCTGGCCGATGCCGACCACTTCACCAACATATTCGTGACCGACAACCATTGGGACAGGAATGGTTTTTTGCGACCACTGATCCCAGTTGTAGATGTGAACGTCAGTACCGCAGATGGCGGTTTTACGAATTTTGATCAGCAGATCGTTATGACCGACTTCCGGCTCCGGCACGTCGGTCATCCAAATCCCTTCTTCCGCTTTCAGTTTGGATAACGCTTTCATCACACGTCCTCAGGCAATTACGCCCAGCTGTTTGCCGATGCGGGTAAAGGCTTCCACCGCACGCTCAATTTGTTCAGGCGAATGCGCCGCAGACATCTGGGTGCGGATACGCGCCTGACCTTTTGGTACCACCGGGAAGAAGAACCCGGTCACGTAAATCCCTTCTTTCTGAAGCTCGCGGGCAAACTGCTGCGCCACAACTGCGTCGCCCAGCATCACCGGGATGATCGCGTGGTCAGCGCCGGCCAGGGTGAACCCTGCGGCGCTCATTTTTTCGCGGAACAGACGGGCGTTTGCCCACAGGCGGTCGCGCAGCTCGGCGCCGGACTCCACCATCTCCAGCACTTTGATGGAGGCGGCCACAATCGCCGGCGCCAGGGAGTTGGAGAACAGGTACGGGCGGGAGCGCTGGCGCAGCCACTCAACCACCTCTTTACGCGCAGCGGTATAACCGCCGGACGCGCCGCCGAGCGCTTTGCCCAGCGTACCGGTGATGATGTCCACGCGGCCCATCACGTCACAGTATTCGTGGGAGCCGCGGCCATTTTCGCCGACAAAACCGACCGCGTGGGAGTCATCGACCATCACCAGCGCGTCATATTTATCCGCCAGGTCGCACACGCCTTTCAGGTTGGCGATCACGCCGTCCATGGAGAACACGCCGTCGGTCGCGATCAGCACGTGGCGGGCCCCCGCTTCACGGGCCTCTTTCAGGCGGGCTTCCAGTTCAACCATATCGTTGTTGGCGTAGCGGAAACGCTTCGCTTTACACAGGCGAACACCGTCGATGATAGAGGCGTGGTTCAGGGCGTCGGAGATAATCGCATCTTCTGCGCCGAGCAGGGTTTCAAACAGACCGCCATTGGCGTCGAAGCAGGAGGAGTACAGAATCGCGTCTTCCATTCCGAGGAAGTTCGCCAGCTTTTGCTCAAGCTGTTTGTGGCTGTCCTGGGTGCCGCAGATGAAGCGCACGGAGGCCATGCCGAAGCCGTGGGTGTCCATGCCGTTTTTCGCGGCGGCAATCAGCTCAGGGTGATTCGCAAGACCTAAGTAGTTGTTCGCGCAAAAGTTGATCACATGGCTGCCGTCGGCAACGGTGATGTCCGCCTGCTGGGCAGACGTGATAATACGCTCTTCTTTGAACAACCCTTCCGCACGTGCGGTGTCGAGGTCGCTGTTTAACTGTTTGTAAAAATCACCACGCATTGCAATTCTCCAGACTCGGCAAATTTTGGCACATATTACCCAAACCTATAGTTCATGACGAGATGACGCCGTATCTCTTCTCGTTTTTGCAGCATAAATCACGTGTACCCCTGCTGCATATCGGTGAATGGCTGAAGACCGGGCATTGTGATGATATGATATGACTATTAGCGTCCGGGATTGTCCCCGGGCTCAACACTTCAAAGGTTACAGTTATGATCATCGTTACCGGCGGCGCGGGCTTTATCGGCAGCAACATTATTAAGGCCCTCAATGATAAGGGCATCACCGACATTCTGGTGGTGGACAACCTGAAAGACGGCACCAAGTTCGTTAACCTGGTGGATCTGAACATCGCTGACTACATGGATAAAGAAGACTTCCTTATCCAGATTATGGCGGGTGAAGAGTTCGGCGAGATCGAAGCCATCTTCCACGAAGGTGCGTGCTCTTCCACCACAGAGTGGGACGGCAAGTACATGATGGATAACAACTATCAGTACTCTAAAGAGATCCTGCACTACTGCCTGGAGCGTGAAATTCCGTTCCTGTATGCCTCCTCAGCAGCAACCTACGGCGGGCGCACCTCGGACTTCATCGAATCCCGCGAATACGAGCAGCCGCTGAACGTCTACGGCTACTCCAAGTTCCTGTTTGACGAGTACGTGCGTCAGATCCTGCCGGAAGCGAACTCGCAGATTGTCGGCTTCCGCTACTTCAACGTTTACGGGCCGCGCGAAGGGCACAAGGGCAGCATGGCGAGCGTGGCGTTCCACCTGAACACGCAGCTGAATAACGGCGAAAGTCCAAAACTGTTCGAAGGCAGCGACGGCTTCAAGCGTGACTTCGTCTACGTAGGCGACGTTGCGGCCGTAAACCTGTGGTTCCTGGAAAACGGCGTCTCCGGCATTTTCAACCTGGGCACGGGCCGCGCGGAATCCTTCCAGGCGGTGGCTGACGCCACGCTGGCGTACCATAAGAAAGGCAGCATCGAGTACATTCCGTTCCCGGATAAGCTGAAAGGCCGCTACCAGGCGTTCACCCAGGCGGACCTGACCAACCTGCGCGCCGCAGGCTACGACAAGCCGTTCAAGACCGTTGCCGAAGGCGTGACGGAATATATGGCCTGGCTGAACCGCGACGCATAAGCATGAAGATTCTGGTGATCGGCCCGTCATGGGTGGGCGACATGATGATGTCGCAAAGTCTCTATCGCACGCTCAAGGCGCGTTATCCCCAGGCGATAATCGACGTGATGGCACCCGCATGGTGCCGTCCGCTGTTATCGCGCATGCCGGAAGTGAACGAGGCGATCCCGATGCCGCTCGGCCACGGGGCGCTGGAAATCGGCGAACGCCGCAAGCTCGGCCATAGCCTGCGCGAGAAGCGCTACGATCGCGCATACGTGCTGCCTAACTCCTTCAAATCCGCCCTTGTGCCCTTCTTTGCGGGCATCCCGCACCGTACCGGCTGGCGCGGCGAAATGCGCTACGGCCTGCTGAACGATGCCCGGGTGCTGGATAAAGAAGCCTGGCCGCTGATGGTGGAGCGATACGTGGCGCTGGCCTACGACAAAGGCGTGATGCGCAGCGCGAAAGACCTGCCTCAGCCGCTGCTCTGGCCGCAGCTTCAGGTTAACGACGGGGAGAAATCCCACACCTGCAATGCGTTTGGCATTTCCTCTGAACGCCCGATGATTGGCTTTTGTCCCGGCGCGGAGTTTGGCCCGGCAAAACGCTGGCCGCACTACCACTACGCTGAACTGGCGAAACAGCTGATCGACGAGGGCTATCAGATTGTGCTGTTTGGCTCGGCGAAGGATCACGAGGCGGGCAATGAAATCCTCGCCACGCTCAGCACCGAGCAACAGGCCTGGTGCCGCAACCTGGCTGGAGAAACGCAGCTTGAGCAGGCGGTTATCCTGATTGCCGCCTGTAAGGCCGTGGTAACGAACGACTCCGGTTTAATGCACGTCGCCGCCGCGCTGGATCGCCCACTGGTCGCGCTGTATGGCCCGAGCAGCCCAGACTTCACGCCGCCGCTGTCGCACAAGGCGCGCGTTATTCGTCTCATTACCGGCTATCACAAAGTCCGCAAAGGCGATGCGGCAGAAGGTTACCATCAGAGCCTGATCGACATTACGCCGCAGCGCGTTCTCGAAGAACTCAACGAACTGCTGTTGAGCGAAGAAGGATAACGGATGCGGGTATTGATCGTTAAAACCTCCTCAATGGGTGATGTTCTGCATACGCTGCCGTCGTTGACGGACGCGATGCGGGCCATCCCCGGTATCCGTTTTGACTGGGTGGTGGAAGAAGGCTTCGCGCAAATCCCCACCTGGCATGAAGCCGTTGACCGCGTGATCCCGGTGGCCATTCGCCGCTGGCGCAAAGCGTGGTTCTCCGCACCGATTAAAGCCGAGCGTAAAGCCTTCCGTGAAGCGGTACAGGCGCAGCGTTACGACGCGATCATCGACGCCCAAGGGCTGGTGAAAAGCGCGGCGCTGGTCACGCGTCTGGCGCACGGCATAAAGCACGGCATGGACTGGCACACCGCCCGCGAACCGCTGGCGAGTCTGTTCTATAACCGCCGCCACCACATCGCAAAGCAGCAGCACGCCGTAGAACGCACCCGTGAGCTGTTCGCAAAGAGTCTCGGCTATGCAAAACCCGACGTCCAGGGTGACTACGCCATCGCACAGCATTTTCTCCGCGAAACGGAGAAGGATAGCGAGCCGTATCTGGTCTTCCTGCATGCCACAACGCGCGACGACAAGCACTGGCCGGAAACGCACTGGCGAAGACTGATTGAACTAATGCAACCTTGCGGTATCCATATTAAACTCCCGTGGGGCGCTGAACATGAGCGGCAGCGCGCGGAGCGTCTGGCAGCAGGCTTTTCCCACGTCGAGGTGTTACCCAAACTCACGCTGGCGCAAGTTGCCGCACAACTGGCGGGCGCTAACGCCGTCGTTTCTGTGGATACAGGGTTAAGCCATTTAACCGCCGCACTGGATCGTCCTAATATCACGATTTTCGGCCCGACCGATCCGGGGTTGATCGGGGGTTACGGTAAAAACCAGCATCAGATGGTCAGCTCTACGCAACAAACGAAGGATATTAGCGCAGATGCTATTTTTTCATTTTTACAGGGCAGCCATCGGCTTTCCAACAGGGATATTTAACCCATGAGTTATGTATTTCTGCTGATTTTACTCTTTCCGGTGAAGCTCCTCCGGAAGCTGTTTCGGAAAGACACGGGCAAAAACCTTGTCATTCAGACAGCCAAAATCGGTGACTTTATTAATGCGACACCTCTTCTGGCACATCTGCAAAAAAGCGATGTGTTGGTCAGTCGCAGCGTTGGCGCGCTGGCGAAGCATGATGAGACTATCGAGCAGATCTATTTTATTGAGCAGCATAAGCGCAGCCTGTGGCGTAAGCTCTGCTTCGCTTGCAGGATCATGAACCGCTACGATAACGTCTACCTGCTACAGCCCAACAGCGTAAACCTCTTTTTTGCCGCCGTCTGCAATGCAAAAAACAAACAATTTTTAAACATTTACACGCGCAGGTGGTATCACGGGATTTTCTATCTCGCGGCCGACGGTACCGTTGAGCACGGCAAAAAAACGCTTTCGGTGACGAACTACCTGAAACTGGCCGACCGTTCGCTCACCTGGCAAGACTCTCCCAAGCACGCCACAAAGCCGCTCTTCAAACCGACGACTTACCCGGCCATTCTTGATAAACCAGACGTTATCCGCATCGGCATCAGCATTGCGGCGGGTAATAAAGCCAAAACGGTGCCGCCTGCCATCTGGAAGCGGATTGTGGATCGTCTCGCCGATTTACCCTGCGAGTTTTATGTCTTCGGCGCGCCAAACGAACAGTCGTGGATGGACGATATCACCCGCCTTTACGGTGACATCCCGAATTTTATCAATCTGATTGGCAAAATTTCGCTCGAAGAGCTTCCCTGGGCCATTTCTAAAATGGACTGCTACATCGCGTCTGATTCGGGCAATGTCTACATTGCTGACGCTGTCGGCGTGCCGGTGGTTCTGCTGTTTGGGCCTTGCTGCCACTATGAACAGCGTCCGCTTGGCAACGTGATGCTGATTGGTAATGACGACAACATTTGCTCTTATGTCTTTGAAACACGTTATTATTTCCCTCAGGAGAGGGAAGAGCTTTTCGCGGTGACTGAACCCGCTTTAGACGAACTCCAGCAGTTTATTCGACGCTTGCCGAAAGCCCGCTCACTGGATCGCGCTACCGACGCTCAAGGACTCTAATTTTTATGGCTTTTTTAAGCGTCATCATTGCTGCGCATAACGCTGAAGATACGCTGCCCGCCACGCTTTCGAGCCTGCTGGCAGCAACAGACCAAGACACAGAAATCATTATTTTTAACGACAATTCTGAGGATGCCACGCAGGCAATAATTGACGAGTGGTCGCCTAAATTTCCGCAGGTCATAACCCGGACCGTGAACTTTCGTAACGTAGGCCAGGTCCGAAACAGTGCCGTCGCGCTGGCATCGGGAGAGTACATTACGATGCTCGACAGTGACGATTGCTTAAAGCCGGGTAGCCTGAGAGACGCAATCACCTTCCTGAAAGCACAGCGCCCGGACATGCTGCTGACGCGTTTGCTTGAGATTCGCGATCCCCGGAAAATAAGCGCAGAGTGGCGGGGATTTAACCCTATTTCCTTGTCACAGCATGAAGCAATCTCCCGTTTCTTACGCCACAAAGATTTTCAGGCGCATCTCATCGGTCAGTTTGTTCATCGTAAGCTATATGAAAACAATCCGATTCCCTCTCTGCAATGCTATGAGGATTTCGCTGTTTTTCCCGGCATGCTAATGCAGTCGAGTAAAATAGCTTATCAGCGCCAGGGCCACTATTATTATATTAAACGCAGCGACAGTTTATCGAGCGTTCTGGATGCCAGCAAAATATCTACGCTGGTCGGGTGTACGCTACAGATGGAAAACACATTTCCATCCTCCTACAGGCATCTCGTCAATTGCCACTGGTTTGATATCTACAGCAACCATCGGACATATCTTTCAGACCAACACCTGGCGCTCGTTACGCAACGCGTAAAATCCATGTATACATTGTCGTTTTTCCTTTCCACCGATGTTCGTTTTAGCTACAAAAAAAGGGTTATTGAGGCGTTATGGAAAAAATAAGACCACGACTGTATCAGCTGACACTCATTTTGAGCCTCATCTCTTTGATGTTGGCATTGGTTAGTTCAGGAAAACAGAGAGAGTTTTTCTATATTGCTATTTACGTCAGCATTATCGGCCTGGCGTTTGAATATAAAAAAATCACGCTACGTCCCTTTACCATAGCGCTGCCGATTTTATTGATTGGATTACTGAACCTTAGCTGGTATGTCATCTATGAGTACCATAATCAGGGGATGAATCTTTACAGCGATTATCTCGATTCAAGTAAAAAATTAATCCTGGCGAGCGTTCTGATATTCTATATTGACCGTTTTAAATCCTATCTCGATAAAGAGACCTTTAAAAAATATTTCCTTTACGCCTCAGCTGCGGGGTTTGTACTCGCAACGGGATATGGCCTGTGGCAGGCAACGCAAGGGATGGCTCGCGTTGAAATGGCGATTAACCGAGCCACCGTTTCAGCTTATGTGTATTCCGTGTTATCGCTGGCATTCGTATACAGTCTTTACCTACAGAAGAACGTGACGCTTTACGTTGTTGCTGGTTTAACCATTTTACTTTCTTACTTCGTCATACTGCTCACGGGCACGCGCGCTGCAATGGGGCTTTATCTGCTCCTGGCGATAGTGCTGACGCTCTATCACTTCAGGCGTATTCACCTTAAATCCACCCTCATCTTTTTATGTATTGTGGCTGGTATTATCATCGTTAGCTACAAGCCGTTAATATCGCCTAAAATATCGCAAACACAGCTTGAATATCAGAGATATCAACAGGGTATTGACCGCACGTCCCTCGGCGCTCGTTTTTCCATGTGGACGGTAGGTATTCAGAATGGACTTGCCCATCCGTTAGGACAGTCACTCGAAGAGCGTGAAGCATGGACGCGGCAGTATATTAAAGACGGACATCCACACCTTGGCAGCGCGCTCGAATACATCAAAGTCCACCTGCACAACGAATTCATTGAGAAGTTCTCTTTGCAGGGGATCCCCGGCGTAGCGGTAATGCTCTTTTTCTTTGTTTCGATGATTGCGTATGCCCTGCGAAACAGAAATGCGCTGCTGCTAACGTCGATGCTTCTTTTGCTTTTGTATGGACTGACGGATGTCATACTGCTCAGCTCAGAAGCCCTCATCTTCTTTATGATTATCTTTGCGTTGAGTACACCTTTCTCGCAAACAAAGCAGCAATAGCAAATATGCCCGCCTGGCGGGCATTATGCTTTTTTGTACTGGTAAAACTCCGCCAGCGTCATTCCCACCGTTTTATCTGATAGCCAGGTAAAGAGCTGCTCCAAATCCTGATATAAACCTTCAATCGCCGCCTCATCTTTAAACGTCGGGCTGCCGCCAGGCATAAATTCTGACGAATGAAGCATGAACTCCACGTAGTCATTCCCCTGAGACAGACACTGCTGCGCAACCTTAATCATCTCCGCCGCGTTCCCGCCGGACGGGCGTAACCAGTTAACTGACGGAGAACGGTATTTACCACGAAGACGATCATAACCCTGCTTCAGGGAATTCAGCCATGCCGGGTGTTTATACTGGATGCTCATCGGCACTTCGAGTAACGGGCTGTTTCCAGGACGGGAAATATCGTCTGCGTCCAGAAAGTAAGCGCGATCGGGAAAATGCTGGTAATTCGTTCCGCCACTTCCCTGAGGGGCGCCTTTCGCATTTCGCCAGTTCACGCGCGGCGTGACGGAACAATCTACCTGATATCCCAGTTCAATCAGCAGCCTGGCGTAACGGCTGTCAAATGCCCAGCGCCCGGCGCGATGGCTGAGCATTTTTATCTGGAAGGTCTCTTCCAGTAAGCGGGTCATAAATACCACTTTCTCACGCATCACCTCGTCTGAAAACTCAATCAGATAAGGCTGCCAGAGCCAGTCATCACCGGTAAGATCGTGCTCCGGAGGGCTGTTCCAGGCATGGAGATGCATCCCCACCTCACCCTGGCCGCGGGCTATGACCTCTTTAGCGAACGCAATAAACACCGGCTCGACTGCCATCTCGTAGTTGGTCAGCCAGACGGGCTTAAAGCCGAAACGTTCACAAAGCGCCTGAAACCGCGCCAGGTAGCGCGCGTTTTCCGTTTTGATCACCCGGTGGTTCTGCCAGAGATTATCCCCTTCGGTATCGATCGTGATGATAAACGCTGGTTTTTTCATAATGAGCCCGCAAGACAAAATAGTTAGCGCTATGTTACGCACGCCCGAAAGCAGGAGTAAACCCTTCCGGGGAAATTCCCGACATTATGGAGAAAGAGTGCAAGTCGTTACCAGGTCTATTAGAATTGCCAATAGTACAACGCCGATAAGATGATGATGAATAACTTACCTGACACGCCTGATTTGCGCATTTTACTGATCAAACTTCGCCATCATGGTGACATGTTACTCACTACCCCCGTCATCAATTCATTACGCCAAAAATGGCCTGAAGCCCAAATCGACGTGCTTCTCTATGAAGAGACGCGAGACATGCTCGCCGCGCATCCGGCAATCGGTACGATCTACGGTATCGATCGTAAATGGAAGCAGCTGGGGACGCTGAAGCACCTGCAAAAAGAGTGGCAGCTGCTTCGTGCGTTGCGCGCTCAGCATTATCACCTGGTGATTAATCTGGCCGATCAGTGGCGCAGCGCTATTGTCACCCGCTTCACCGGCGCACCGGTTCGGCTCGGGTTTGCCTTTAACAAGCGCAATAATGCATTCTGGCGTTTTTGTCACAGTGAACTGGTTTCTGTGGCTAGCCATCAGTCGCTGCATACCGTTGAACAAAATCTCTCCATACTGTCAGCGCTGCCGGTAGCGTCCAACCCTACCGTCACCATGGCTTACAGCGCGGATGACTGGCACCACGCTCAGCAAAAGCTTATGCAAAAGGGCGTGGGAGAAGGCTTCATCGTTATTCAACCCACTTCACGCTGGTTCTTTAAGTGCTGGGACGAAGGCAAAATGGCGCAAACTATCGCCGCGTTGCAGCAGGACGGCCATACCATCGTTCTTACCGCAGGTCCGGATAAAAAAGAGCTGGCGATGATTGACCGCATCCTTGCCGCCTCCCCGCAAACGGGTGTTGTTTCGCTGGCAGGACAGTTAACCCTGCGCCAGCTGGCCGCGCTTATCGATCATGCGAACCTGTTCATCGGCGTTGACTCCGTACCCATGCACATGGCCGCCGCCCTTCAGACGCCCTGCGTGGCGCTGTTTGGCCCGTCAAAATTGACGTTCTGGTCGCCATGGCAGGTTAACGGCGAGGTCATCTGGGCAGGTAACTACGGCCCGCTTCCCAACCCTGACGCCATTGATACAAAAACGACGGAACGTTATCTCGACGCTATACCCGTTGATGCTGTCGTCTCCGCCGCAAGGAGATACCTGCAATGAAGCTTCATCGTCTGGCCATCGTGCGCCAAAAATATCGTCCGGATGGGGGAGCGGAACGTTTTGTCTCCAGGGCACTCACCGCGCTGAGCAATCAAAACCTTGAGCTCAACGTCATCACTCGCGAGTGGCAGGGCGAAAAGCAGGACGACTGGCACATTCATATTTGCGATCCACGGAAATGGGGCCGCATCAGCCGTGAACGCGGCTTCGCACATGCCGCGCGCGCGCTCTGGCAGCAACAGCAGTTTGATATTGTGCAGAGCCACGAACGCATTCCGGGCTGTGATATTTACCGCGCCGGAGATGGCGTGCATCGACGCTGGCTGCTACAGCGGTCGCGTATTCTCCCCGCCTGGCGCGCGAAGCTGCTTATGCACGATCGCTATCACCGCTACGTAATGCACGCAGAGCGTGAAATGTATCAGGCGCCCGAGCTGAAAGCCGTTATCTGTAATGCGGAGATGATCAAACGCGAAATCGTCGAAGACTTTGATATTGACGCAAAAAAGATACATGTGATTTATAATTCAATAGATTCCAGCCGCTTCGTTCCGGCAGAAGAGCGTCAGCGTGCTGTACTGCGTCAGCAATTTGGCTTACCCGCTGATGCCGTCATTTTCTGCTTCGTGGGTTCGGGGTTTGAACGCAAGGGTCTGGCAAGCGCTATTCAGGCGATAGCAGGAACATCGGCGTGGCTGATTGTGGTCGGTCAGGATAAAGCGGAAAGCCGCTATCGCGACCTCGCCCGTTCATTAGGCTGTGAGGGGCAAATCCGTTTCCTGGGGATGCAAAAAGAGACGCTGCCATTTTATCAGCTTTCTGATGGTTTACTGCTGCCGACGCTGTATGATCCTTTTCCTAACGTCATACTTGAAGCAATGGCCTGCGGACTGCCCGTCATTACGTCAGAGAGTTGCGGTGGATCAGAATTTATTGCGCAAGGCCAGAACGGGTTTTACTGTGATGCACTTGATATCCGCACATTGAAGGAGGCCGTCGTGTCCATTCCTTCACTGGCAAAAAATAACAATATGGGACTTGCGGCGCGTGAACGCGTCAGAGAAGCAACCCCTGAAAAACTGTCAAGTCAGCTTATTTCGCTTTATCAAAAATTACTGGATTAATAATGCGCATCCTAATGATTATTGATGGTTTACCCGGTGGAGGAGCTGAAAAAACGGTTCTCACCCTCTCCAGCGGACTGACAGAACTGGGGCATCAGGTTACCCTTTTCTCCTTACGGAAGGTGTGCGACTACGCCATTCCGGAAGGCATCGATTTTCAGGTTGTGCAGGATACCTGTAAAAAACCCTGGCGGAAGCTGACCGAGATCCCGCGTCGCGCCCGTTTGCTGGATCGCGCCATTGAGCAGGCAGAACGCAGCGGTAAATTTGACGTTGTCTTCTCGCATCTGCATAAAACCGACCGTATCGTGGCGCACAGCCGCGCGCTGGATCGGGATAAGGTCTGGTTCTGCGTACACGGGATGTTCTCTTTCTCCTATTTACGCCATCGCAGCGGGCTTTCCCGCTGGTTTAAGCATTATAAAATTCGCCATACCTATGAAAACCGCAACGTTGTGGCGGTATCCGGCGCCGTACTGCACGATCTCGCTGAAGTACTCGCTATCCCCCTGCGGCGCAAAGCGGTTATCCATAACCCCTTCGATATCCCTGAAATTCAGCGTCTGGCAGAAGCGCCCTTTGAGATGCAGGGGCAGGATTACATTATCCATGTTGGCCGTTTTCATGAACACAAGCGACACGACCGGCTTCTGCGCGCGTTCGCGCTGAGCAAGATTGACGCATCGCTGGTGTTAATGGGCAAAGGCTCTGACGCCAAAATAGACCAGCTCAAACAGTTAGCCGCTGAGCTTGGAATCGAAAATAAGATTATTTTCCGCCCGTTCGAAACCAACCCCTATCCGTGGATCAAAGGGGCTCGCCTTTTAGTGTTAAGTTCCGACTGCGAAGGTTTTGGTAATGTACTGGTGGAGTCCATTATCTGTCAGACCCCACCGGTGAGTACAAACTGCCCTGGCGGCCCTGCTGAGATCCTTACTGGCCCCCTGGCGCGTGGTCTGACAGCGTTAACCGACGAATCACTGGCGAAAACACTGGCAGAACTGTATGCCTCTCCGCCGGTTGTTGATCGCGAAACGATCGCATCGTTCGGTATCAACGCCATTTGCCAGCAATACATTGCTTTGGTCGACAACCAAAAATAATCAGGTTTCATATGCAAAATTCAGCGCCTTTATTAAGCGTGGTGGTTGCCGTTTATAACGGTGAAGCTTTTCTCGATCAGTTCTTTACCTGCCTTGTCAATCAACATATCGACAGTATGGAAGTCATCATTGTCAATGATGGCTCCACTGATAGTTCGATGCAGATTGTCGAAAAATGGCGTGAAACGCTGCCACAGATGCAGGTTATTGAACAACCTAATCAGGGCGTGTCCATCGCGCGTAATACCGGCCTGGCCGTAGCGACCGGCCAATATCTCTCTTTCCCGGATATTGATGACGTCTTTAAACCCGGCATGTACCAGCGTCTGCTGGATATGGCCGTCACGCAGAACCTGGACGTCGCCACCTGCAATGGCAACTACGTCTGGGAAAATAACAAAAAACCGTCTCGCCCTATCTTCCCTGAAGATAAGCTCGCCTCAACGGGCGTCATGAATGGCGCGGCATGGCTAAAAAAGGCGCTGGATTCACGTAAGTTCCTCCATGTGACCTGGCTGAATATCTATCGCCACGATTTTATTCGTCAGAACGGTTTCCGCTTCGAGCCTGGCCTGCGCCATCAGGATATCCCGTGGACTACCGAGGTGCTGCTTGCTGCGGAACGCGTTCAGTATACCAGCGAACGCTTTTACGACTACTACATACACTCCGCCTCGGTATCGCACACCCCGGATAATGACGACACGCTTATTCGCTCCGCGCGTCATTACATGAAGATCCTGAAGATGCTTGATGCCATTAACCAGCGTTACCCGGATAAAGTGAAAAATATCCCTGCCTGCCACTGGCAAATCGCCAAAGAGGGGCTGGGAATTATTCATACCTTCGACAACATGAAGGATGAGGCGAAGAAATCAATGATAATCAAAGAGTTCTTCGACACCGGGATCTGGAAGCTCATCTGGAAAAGTGCCAAAAGCCCGCGTTTGCGCTGGCGCCTGGGCCGCCGCTACTTCCGTTTAAAACGGTATCTGGCATAAGAGATAGCTTTAGCACGCTTAAATGCTTAGAATTTCCCGGCCGAAACTAAAAAAACGGATAATCGCTTGGAATTGTTGTATACCGCCCTGCTCTACATCATTCAGCCACTGGTGTGGCTGCGACTGTTGCTCCGTAGCCGTAAAGCGCCTGCGTACCGTAAACGCTGGGCCGAACGCTATGGCTACTGCCGCAATAAAGTGGCGCCGGACGGTATTCTGCTGCATTCCGTGTCAGTCGGGGAAACGCTGGCGGCCATTCCGCTGGTGCGTGCCCTGCGCCACCGCTATCCGTCGCTGCCCATCACCGTCACCACAATGACGCCAACCGGCTCAGAGCGTGTGATGTCTGCTTTCGGTAAAGACGTGCATCACGTCTATCTGCCGTACGATCTTCCCTGCGCCATGAACCGTTTCCTGAATACCGTTCGCCCTAAACTGGTGATCGTCATGGAAACCGAACTGTGGCCGAATATGATTTCCGCCCTGCATGCCCGTAAAATTCCTTTGGTTATCGCCAACGCGCGTCTGTCAGAACGCTCGGCGAAAGGGTACGGCAAGCTGGGTAAATTTATGCGTCGCCTGCTCAGCAAAATCACGCTGATTGCCGCGCAGAACGAAGAAGATGCCGCGCGCTTTATCGCCCTCGGGCTGAAACGCAACCAGCTTGCGGTCACGGGTAGCCTGAAGTTCGATATTTCCGTCACTCCAGAACTCGCCGCCCGTGCGGTCACGCTGCGTCGACAGTGGGCGCCGCGTCGCCAGGTCTGGATTGCCACCAGCACTCATGATGGCGAAGAAGCGATTATTCTTCAGGCTCACCGCCAGCTGCTGGAAAAATTCCCTGATTTACTGCTGATTCTGGTTCCCCGCCATCCGGAGCGTTTCAAAGATGCCCGCGAAATGGTGCAAAAAGGCGGTTTCAGCTTCACCCTGCGCAGCAGCGGGGAAATCCCCTCAGGCAGTACGCAGGTGGTGATTGGCGATACGATGGGCGAACTGATGCTGCTGTACGGCATTGCGGATCTCGCCTTTGTCGGTGGCAGCCTGGTAGAGCGCGGTGGCCATAACCCGCTGGAGCCGGCGGCCCACGCTATCCCTGTGCTGATGGGGCCACACACGTTTAACTTCAAAGATATCTGCGCTAAGTTGCAGCAAGCCGACGGCTTAATCACTGTGACCGACGCGGATTCGGTGGTCAAAGAGGTCTCTACCCTTCTGACTGACGAAGATTACCGCCTGTGGTACGGTCGTCATGCCGTTGAAGTCCTGCATCAGAACCAGGGCGCACTGACCCGTCTGCTGCAACTTCTGCAACCTTATCTGCCGCAGCGGAGCCACTGATGTCAACGCGTCTGTCGGTCGTGATGATCGCCAAAAACGCCGCCGACCTGCTTCCGGATTGCCTGGCCTCCGTTGCCTGGGCTGACGAAATCGTCATTCTCGACTCCGGAAGTACGGACAACACGGTGGACGTTGCCCGTGCAGCAGGTGCAAAAGTCTTTACCGACACCGACTGGCAGGGCTACGGCATTCAGCGCCAGCGTGCGCAGGGTTTCGCCACGGGCGATTATGTGCTGATGATCGACACCGACGAGCGCGTCACCCCGGAACTCCGGCAGGCCATTCAAACGGTGCTTGCCGCGCCGCAGCCTGGCGCGGTCTACAGCATCGCGCGTCGTAACTATTTCCTGGGCCGCTTTATGCGCCACAGCGGATGGTATCCCGACCGCGTGATGCGCCTCTATGCGCGTGAGCGTTACCAGTACAACGATAACCTTGTCCATGAGTCGCTGGCCTGCGATAACGCTCAGGTGATCCCCCTGACGGGCGATCTGCTTCATCTGACCTGCCGTGATTTCGCCAGCTTCCAGCGTAAACAGCTCAACTATGCCACCGCATGGGCGCAGGAACGCCACCAGCGCGGCAAGAAGGCCACGCTGACGGGTATCTTCACCCACACGCTTGGCGCGTTTCTGAAAACGCTGCTGCTGCGCGGCGGCGTGCTGGACGGCAAACAGGGCTGGTTACTGGCGGTGGTCAATGCCCAGTATACTTTCAACAAATACACCGAGCTGTGGGCGCTGAACCGCGGCTACTAAGAGAAAACGTGAGCCATGAGCACAAAAGCGATTTATCCGGGTACCTTCGATCCAATCACTAACGGTCATCTTGATATCATCACCCGTGCGGCGTGTATGTTCGACAAGGTGATTCTGGCTATCGCCGCCAGCCCGAGCAAAAAGCCGATGTTCGACCTGAACGAACGCGTGCAGCTGGCCACCGATGCGATTTCGCATCTGTCGAATGTTGAAGTCGTCGGGTTCAGCGATTTGATGGCAAATTTTGCCCATGCTCAGCAAGCCAATATCCTGATCCGCGGGCTTCGCGCGGTAGCAGACTTCGAATACGAGATGCAGCTGGCGCACATGAACCGCCATCTGATGCCAGAGCTGGAGAGCGTATTCCTGATGCCCTCCAAGGAGTGGTCCTTCATCTCGTCTTCGCTGGTGAAAGAGGTGGCGCGCCATCACGGGGACGTTACCCACTTCCTGCCGGTTAACGTCCACCAGGCGTTGATGGAAAAGCTAAAGTAACCTTACTTCTGGCACTGACGGCAGTAGAACGTGGCCCGCTGGGCATGCTTCGTGGCAATAATCGGCGTCCCACAGGCCCTGCATGGTTCACCCTTACGGCCATAAACCTGCAACTCCTGCGCAAAATAGCCCGGCTTCCCGTCGCTTTGCAGGAAATCCTTCAGCGTCGTCCCGCCCTGCTCAATTGAGCGCAGCAGTACCGCTTTAATCACTCTGACCAGCAGCTCGCACTCCTGTGCCGACAGCGAAGAGGCCAGCCGATCGGGATGGATCCCGGCGGCAAACAGCGATTCGCTGGCATAGATATTCCCCACGCCCACCACCAGCTTATTATCCATTAGCCAGGGTTTAATCGGGGTCTTCTTCTTCGCACACTTCTCTTTGAGATAATCCGCGTTAAACGCCTCTGAGAGCGGCTCAGGCCCGAGATGCGCCAGCACGTTGTGCCCTTCCAGCTCTTTGGTCCACAGCCATGCGCCAAAGCGACGCGGGTCGGTATAACGCAGCACTTTGCCGTTGCTCATCACCAGGTCAACGTGATCGTGCTTTTCCGCAGGCAATTCTTCGGTGAGGATGCGCAGACTGCCCGACATGCCCAGATGGATAATGATCCAGCCGTCAGGCAGCTCCAGCAGCAGATATTTCGCGCGGCGCTGCACGCTCAGGACGGGTTTATCGCTTAACGCGTGGATCTCATCGGAAACCGGCCAGCGCAGACGCCCGTTGCGAACGACAGCATGAAGAATAGTCGCGCCGACCAGATACGGCTCAATACCGCGGCGGCTGGTCTCTACCTCAGGTAATTCAGGCATGGTTCCTCCGTTGAGATGCAGAATGCAAAAAACCCCGCAGATGCGGGGTTTTCAATACAAGGAGACTAAAATTATTTGATTTTAGCTTCTTTGTACAGTACGTGCTGGCGTACAACTGGATCGAATTTTTTCAGTTCCAGTTTTTCCGGCTTAGTACGTTTGTTCTTCGTGGTGGTGTAGAAGTGACCTGTACCAGCAGAAGAAACCAGCTTGATTTTCTCGCGAATACCTTTAGCCATGATTTATTTCCTCTTTAAGTACTTAGTACTTTTCGCCACGGGCACGCAGTTCGGACAGAACTGTATCGATGCCTTTCTTATCGATTACACGCATACCTTTAGCAGATACGCGCAGGGTGACAAAACGCTTCTCGCTCTCAACCCAGAAACGGTGAGAGTGCAGGTTCGGCAGGAAACGGCGTTTAGTCGCGTTCAGTGCGTGGGAACGGTTGTTACCGGTCACCGGACGCTTGCCAGTAACTTGGCAGACTCGGGACATGTCTATTCTCCAAAAATCAAATTAGCTCGAGCTTCGTATGGGGTATCGGCGCCTCGTCAGGCTTTACAGCCCGGTCATCGCATAGTTCTATTGAACTCTCGATTGCCAGGCCCAAATGCCAAACCCGAGATTCTCAAAGGTGGCGTAGTATACGCTGACTCGGCGGTGTGCTCAAGTCCCGAACAGACAAAGATCCCGATGGATCGCGAGAAAAGGCCTAAATCCAGCCACGTTCGGCAAAAGAAATGTACTCTCCGCGGCCAATTATCAGATGGTCCAGCACACGAATGTCCATGAATTGACAGCATTTGATAATACGTTCGGTAATGGCTTTGTCAGCTCTGCTTGGTTCTGCACAGCCAGAGGGGTGATTATGCGCGAGGATCACGCCGGCTGCATTCACTTTTATCGCTTCCCGCACAATTTCACGCGGATGCACCTCAACATGGCTCAATGTTCCCGAAAAAAGGCGGGTATGTTTCAGTACCCGGTTTTTGTTGTCGAGAAAGATCACCATGAAGATCTCCCGCTCCAGATCGGAGAGCTGGCTTTGCAGAAATTCGCGGGTCATGTCCGGGGTCAGGATCGGGTCTTCTTCCTCCATACGCACGTTATAAAATCGCCGGGCAAGCTCCGCAATGCCCCGCAGCTGGGCATATTTCGCCACGCCGATGCCCTCCACGTGCGTAAACGCCTCCAGCTCGGCGGTCAGCAAACCATGCAGTGAACCAAAATGGTCTATCAGCTCTTTCGCCAGCGTAAATACCGTTTTTCCCTGCGTGCCGGTGCGTAAAAAAAGCGCCAGCAGCTCGTCGTCTTTTAGCAACGTGACGCCATGGCGCAGCATTTTTTCACGCGGTAGCAGCAGTTCAGTCTCTTCCATGCCCGGCCTCCTTCTGTTTGCCATTATGCTGCCACAGGCAAATTCGGGGCTCGACGCTGACGTTTCGTTCTTGCGTAACGCCTCGCAAAGTGAATAAAGGACATCATCACCCCGTTTTAGGGATTGTGATAAAATGCCCGCTCTCTGGTGAACCCAACAGGAAAGAATCATGATGAGCCTGGCCGGTAAAAAAATCGTTCTTGGCGTAAGCGGCGGTATTGCTGCCTATAAAACGCCAGACCTGGTGCGCCGTTTGCGCGAGCGCGGGGCCGACGTACGGGTCGCGATCACCGAAGGCGGCAAAGCCTTTATCACCCCGCTAAGCCTGCAAGCCGTCTCGGGATACCCGGTATCCGACAGCCTTCTCGACCCGGCGGCCGAAGCCGCAATGGGCCACATTGAGCTGGGGAAATGGGCCGATCTGGTTATCCTTGCTCCCGCCACGGCAGATGTAATTGCCCGCGTGGCGGCGGGTATGGCGAACGATCTGGTATCGACCATTTGCCTCGCCACGCCTGCGCCCGTCGCGGTTGTGCCCGCCATGAACCAGCAGATGTACCGCAATGCCGCCACCCAGCATAATCTGGAAACGCTGGCCTCACGCGGCCTGCTGATTTGGGGACCGGATAGCGGCAGCCAGGCCTGTGGCGACGTGGGGCCGGGCCGTATGCTCGACCCATTGACGATTGTTGATATGGCCGCCGCCCATTTCTCGCCTGTCAACGATCTGCAACATCTCAACATCATGATTACCGCGGGCCCAACGCGCGAGCCGCTGGATCCGGTGCGTTACATCACCAACCACAGCTCCGGCAAAATGGGCTTTGCCATTGCCGCCGCGGCGGCCAAACGCGGCGCGAACGTCACGCTGGTAAGCGGCCCGGTGTCGCTTACCACACCGGCGTTTGTGCAACGTATTGATGTGACGACCGCGCTGGAAATGAACGCCGCCGTACAGGCGCATGCACAACAGCAGCATATTTTTATCGGCTGTGCGGCCGTCGCTGATTACCGTGCTGAAACCATTGCTGACGCCAAAATTAAAAAGCAAGGCGATGAATTAACAATAAAAATGGTGAAGAACCCGGATATCGTTGCCGGTGTCGCCGCATTGAAAACTCATCGTCCTTACGTTGTTGGGTTTGCCGCAGAAACGAATAATGTGGAAGAATATGCCCGGCAAAAACGTACCCGCAAAAACCTCGATTTAATTTGCGCGAACGACGTATCGCTGTCCACGCAAGGATTTAACAGCGACAGCAACGCATTGCACCTTTTCTGGCAGGATGGAGATAAAGTCTTACCGCTTGAGCGCAAAGCACTCCTGGGCCAACAATTACTGGACGAGATCGTTACCCGTTATGATGAAAAAAATCGACGTTAAGATTCTGGACCCGCGCGTTGGCGAGCAATTTCCGCTGCCAACGTATGCCACCTCCGGCTCTGCCGGTCTTGACCTGCGCGCCTGTCTCGATGACGCCGTAGAACTGGCGCCGGGTGCAACGACCCTGATCCCGACCGGACTGGCGATTCACATTGCTGACCCGTCACTGGCAGCAGTGATCCTGCCGCGCTCTGGCCTGGGCCATAAGCATGGCGTCGTGCTGGGTAATCTGGTCGGCCTGATCGACTCTGACTATCAGGGTCAACTGATGGTCTCCGTCTGGAACCGTGGCCAGGACAGCTTCACCATTGAGCCGGGCGAGCGTATCGCGCAGATGGTGTTTGTACCGGTGGTGCAGGCAGAATTTAACCTGGTGGCAGACTTCGACGCCACCGACCGTGGCGAAGGCGGCTTCGGCCATTCCGGGCGCAAATAACCGCCCGACAAACACGCATCTCACAGCGCCATAATGCAATAACAAACCGCAAACGTCAGTTTGCGGGTCGCTGTGTGGTTGCCAGCCTGACAAGTGCTTATTTTCAGGGGTATTTTGTAACATGGCAGAAAAACAAACCGCGAAAAGGAATCGTCGCGAAGAAATACTTCAATCTCTGGCTCTGATGCTTGAATCCAGCGACGGCAGTCAACGCATCACCACCGCAAAGCTGGCGGCCTCTGTGGGCGTGTCAGAAGCGGCGCTGTATCGTCATTTTCCGAGTAAAACCCGGATGTTCGACAGCCTGATCGAGTTTATTGAAGATAGCCTGATCACGCGCATCAACCTGATTCTGAAGGATGAAAAAGACACCAGCGCGCGTCTGCGTCTGATTGTGCTGCTGATTCTGGGCTTTGGTGAACGTAACCCGGGTCTGACCCGTATTCTGACCGGCCACGCGCTGATGTTTGAACAGGATCGTCTGCAAGGCCGTATAAACCAGCTTTTTGAGCGTATCGAAGCTCAGCTGCGTCAGGTTCTGCGCGAGAAAAAAATGCGGGAAGGTGAGGGATATACTACTGATGAGACCCTGCTGGCAAGCCAGATCCTGGCATTTTGCGAGGGAATGCTCTCTCGGTTTGTGCGCAGCGAATTTAAATACCGACCAACGGACGATTTTGACGCCCGCTGGCCGTTAGTGGCAGCACAATTGCAGTAATGCCATCGCCGGATGGCGGCTTCGCCTTATCCGGCCTACGAACGGGTAGGCCCGGTAAGCGTCGCGCCACCGGGCAACGCAATTAAACCCCGAACGCTTCGCGATACGTTTTTACCGCTGCCAGATGGTCCGCCATCTCAGGCTTCTCTTCCAGATACGCAATCAGGTCTTTCAGGGTGATAATCGACGTGACCTTGCAGCCATAATCGCGTTCCACTTCCTGAATAGCAGAGATGTCGCCGCGCCCGCGCTCCTGACGATCGAGCGAAATCAGCACGCCCGCAAGCGTTGCACCGTTAGCCTGGATAATCTCCATTGATTCACGGATCGCGGTGCCTGCGGTGATCACATCATCGACCAGCATCACGCGGCCCTGCAACGCACTGCCTACCAGATTGCCGCCTTCACCGTGGGTTTTAGCCTCTTTACGGTTAAAGCAGTACGGCACGTCGCGGTCATGGTGCTCCGCCAATGCCACCGCCGTGGTGGTTGCAATCGGAATGCCCTTGTACGCGGGGCCAAACAGCAGGTCGAAATCAATCCCGGAATCCACCAGCGCTTCGGCATAGAAACGGCCTAACAGTGCCAGGTCGCGCCCGGTATTAAACAGCCCGGCGTTGAAGAAATACGGGCTTTTACGCCCCGATTTCAGCGTGAACTCGCCAAACTTAAGTACCTGCTTGTTAAGCGCAAACTCAATAAACTGGCGCTGATACGATTTCATGGATTTGCTCCTTTCATTTTTTCTGTCTTACAGGCAAAAAAAAGGCGACTCATTGGTCGCCTTAAAATCAATTTTCTAACGCCGCTTTCTGCGTCGTTACAATGGATTCGATACCCCCTCGGGCCAGCGCCAGCAAGGTAAGCAGCTCTTCGTGGGTGAATGGCTCGCCTTCCGCCGTGCCCTGCACTTCAATGATGCGACCATCTTCGGTCATCACCACGTTCATGTCGGTTTCTGCGGTAGAATCTTCAACGTATTCCAGATCGCAAAGTGCTTCGCCGTTAACGATACCGACGGAGACAGCGGCAACCATCCCTTTCATCGGGTTCGTTTTCAGCTTACCGGCGGCAACCAGCTTGTTCAGCGCATCTGCCAGCGCCACGCAGGCGCCGGTAATGGAGGCGGTACGCGTGCCGCCATCGGCCTGGATCACGTCGCAGTCCAGGGTGATGGTGAACTCGCCCAGCGTTTTCAGGTCAACCGCGGCGCGGAGCGCACGCGCGATCAGGCGCTGGATCTCCATAGTACGCCCGCCCTGCTTACCCTTTGCCGCTTCACGGGCATTACGGGTATGGGTTGCGCGCGGCAACATGCCGTATTCGGCGGTGATCCAGCCCTGGCCCTGACCTTTCAGGAAGCGAGGCACGCCCTCTTCGATGGACGCGGTGCAAAGCACTTTGGTGTCACCAAACTCAACCAGCACGGAGCCTTCAGCGTGTTTTGTATAGTTACGGGTCAGGGTGACGGGACGCACCTGATTGGCGCTACGACCTGCTGGACGCATGATGGATTCTCCGGCTTGAAACGAATGTGGCTGCGCATTATACGGATAAAGGACGCTTATTCCTATCCTGAGAAGCCCCTGAAAGCTATAATCCCCCCATCTCTCCTTTAAAAACGGGAATGTCTATGATCCGCAGTATGACCGCCTACGCCCGGCGTGAAATCAAGGGTAGCTGGGGTAGCGCTACCTGGGAAATGCGCTCGGTAAACCAGCGCTATCTGGAAACATATTTCCGTATGCCGGAACAGTTCCGCAGCCTGGAGCCTGTGGTGCGTGAGCGTATCCGTACGCGTCTGACCCGCGGGAAAGTGGAATGTAATCTGCGTTTTGAGCCCGATGCCAGCGCGCAGGGCGAACTGATCCTTAACGAAAAGCTGGCAAAACAGCTCGTTAATGCGGCGAACTGGGTCAAAATGCAAAGCGACGAAGGCGAGATCAACCCGGTTGATATTCTGCGCTGGCCTGGCGTGATGGCCGCCGGAGAGCAGGATCTGGACGCGATTACCGCCGAAATCCTAGCGGCACTCGACGGCACGCTGGATGACTTTATCGTTGCCCGCGAAACCGAAGGCCAGGCGCTGAAAGCAATGATTGAACAGCGTCTTGAGGGCGTGAGCGCCGAAGTGGCTAAAGTTCGCGCTCATATGCCAGAAGTGCTGCAATGGCAGCGTGAGCGACTTGTCGCCAAACTGGAAGAGGCGGAAGTCCAGCTCGAAAACAACCGTCTGGAACAGGAATTGGTGCTGATGGCGCAGCGCGTGGACGTGGCTGAAGAGCTGGATCGTCTGGAAGCGCACGTTAAAGAGACCTACAACATTCTGAAGAAGAAAGAAGCTGTGGGCCGCCGTCTCGACTTTATGATGCAGGAGTTCAACCGCGAGTCGAACACGCTGGCGTCTAAGTCTATCAATGCAGAGGTGACCAATTCAGCGATTGAACTGAAGGTCCTCATTGAGCAGATGCGCGAGCAGATCCAGAATATCGAGTGATCACTTTCCGGGTGGTGCTGCCTCGCGCATCACCCATTACTTTTTCTAATCCTTATTTAGCCTTACCTTCTCTCTCTCCCGCCTTAAATCAAGCCCGCCCGCCGTGCGCTGATAAATTCCTTTAGGGAAAACCACCTCGCCTTAGAAAATCTCAATCGTGATCTTCCGCACAAATCGTTAATCTCCCCCTCTTCATTCCGGAGGTTTTATGCTGCTTCACGTTCTCTATCTCATTGGCATTACCGCAGAAGCCATGACCGGCGCACTCGCTGCCGGACGTCGCCGTATGGACACCTTCGGCGTGATCATTATTGCCACAGCCACTGCGCTCGGCGGCGGGTCCGTACGCGATATCCTGCTTGGCCATTATCCACTCGGCTGGGTCAAAAACCCTGAGTACGTCATTATCGTGGCAACGGCAGCCGTACTCACCACGATTGTGGCTCCGGTGATGCCTCATCTGCGCCGCTTATTCCTGGTGCTTGATGCGCTTGGGCTGATTGTTTTTTCCATCATTGGTGCGCAAATCGCTCTCGATATGGGTGAAGGCCCGGTTATCGCCACCATTGCGGCGGTGATCACGGGCGTGTTTGGCGGGGTGCTGCGCGATATGTTCTGTAAACGTATCCCGCTGGTTTTCCAGAAGGAACTGTATGCCGGCATCTCCTTTGCCGCCGCAGTGCTGTATGTTGCCTTGCAGCACTATGTCACCAGTCACGATGTGGTGGTTATCTCCACGCTGCTGTTTGGTTTCACCGCGCGCATGCTCGCATTGCGCCTGAAGCTTGGCCTGCCCGTTTTCCATTACAAACACAATGCGCATTAATGTCAGAACGGGCAGGCGCCGGATTATCAGTTACTCGAATAGGTGTAGCCGTAGTGATGATAGCCGTAGCCGTAAGCGTTGCTTGCCCGCTTAACGACGCCGTTCAGGATCACCCCTTTGGTGTTGACGCCGCTCTGCTCCAGGCGTTGTACGCAGACCAGCATCTCCTTCACGCTGTTCATCCCGAAGCGGGCAACCAGCAGCGTGGTGCCTGCGCGGTGGCCGACTACCGCTGCGTCGGTAACCGCCAGAATCGGCGGAGTATCAATAATCACCAGATCGTAGCGTTCGTTCGCCCAGTCAAGCAGCTGCTGGAAACGCGCGTGCATCAGCAGCTCCGCCGGGTTAGGCGGGATCTGCCCGCGCACGATGATGTCGAATCCGCCTTTATCGAAGGTCTGAACGCTCTGCGTATACACCGCTTTGCCGGATAAAATCTCCGACAGGCCGCAGGTATTGTCGAGCTTAAATAGATCGTGGGCATACCCGCGGCGCATATCCGCATCAATATAGAGTACTTTCTGCCCCGCCTGCGCCACGACTGCCGCCAGGGTACTGCTGACAAACGTTTTTCCGCTGTCCGGCGTAGCGCCAGAGATCATCAGTATATTGTTCGCTGACTCCATCATCGCGAAATGCAGGCTGGTGCGCAGGCCGCGAATTGCCTCGACGGAGAGATCGACAGGGTTATCCGTCGCCAGGAAGGGGATATTTTTTGTCTTATGGCGCAGACGCGGGGACATAAACGCTTTTTTGCGCGAACGCATCTTTTTAGCCAGCCATTCCGACAGCGGCACGGTGGCATAAACGTTAATCCCGTGCTCCTCCAGCTGCTCTGGCGTTTCAATGCCCATACGCAGCATACCGCGCGCCAGGATCCAGCCCGAAGAGACGAACAGACCCAGAATAACCCCCAGCACCACGACCAGTGCTTTTTTCGGCTTGATCGGCTGCGGCCGGGTCACGGCCGGATCGATAATGCGGACGTTACCAATCGCGCTCGACTGGGCGATGCTCAGCTCCTGCTCGCGATTAAGCAGCTGCTGGTAGATGACGCGCCCCGACTCCACGTCGCGGCTCAGGCGCAACACCTCCTGCTGGGTGGCCGGCATCGACGATACCCGTTTATTCAGGCGATTTTTTTCCTGTTCCAGCGTCTGGCGTTTCTCCATCAGCGCCCGGTAGGTGGGGTGATCTTTTTTGTAGAGCTGCGAAATTTCCGCTTCCCGGAAGGTCAGTTCATTGAGCTGATTGTCTGCATTCACAATCTGCTCCAGCACCGCTTTTGCCTCCAGGTTCAGGTCAACGGAGTCGTTTTGCTGACGATAGCGGTTGAGCTTCTCCTCGGCCTGGTCCAGCTCGCCGCGCACCTGCGGAAGCTGCTGCTTCAGAAATTGCAGGCTTTTCGCATCCTGCGCCGCCTGGCGAGCCACGTTCTGGTGCAAATAGTTGTCGGCGATACAGTTAAGCACGCGGGCCATCTCAACGGGATCTTCCCCCGTGATGGTCAGGCCAAGCATTCCGCTATCCTTGCTGCGCTCGCCCACGGTAAAGCGCTGCTGTAGCGCGTCAATCGCCTCCAGCTCGCTCAGCTGCGTAATCGTAAACCGGGTACCCGGCTTCGCCTGGATATCGGCAATTTTAATGGCGAGATTCGCCGCGCTCAGCTGCCGCCCCACGACGCCCTGTAACGTCACGTTATTCCCTTCCAGCTGATAGTGGCCCTTCTCGCCGACGGTCAGCGTCAGCTTTTGCGCCCGGCCCGCGACAGGAGGGAGATTGAGCATGCTAATATCGACGATGCCAGGCTGCTGGCCGGTGAGCCGTGCCCAGCCGCGTCCGACGACGGGAAAATAGTTTTCGCTCACCTGCGTGCGCAGGTTCAGGTCATCAATCGTTTTACCGAGGATCATTCGCGACTGTAGAAGCTGAAGTTCCGGCGCCGACTCCGGCGAAGAGTCAGGAATAAACTCGCTAAGGTTACTGAGCAGCGCGTTGCCCTGCTTCTGTTCCACCTGTATCAGCGCATCGGCCTGATAAACCGGCGTGGCAAAGAGCGCATAAAGCAGCGCTGCCAGCGTGAACAGTGCGGTAAGGGCGAGAATAAATTTTCGGTGGTCGAGCAGCTCACCAAACAAACGCACCAGATCGATCTCGTTATTCGCGGCAGACGCATCATGGGCGTGAAGAGTATTTGTTGACATAAAACGTGACTATCCCGTGTGATTAACTGAGCCGTTTTGCCCATTCCTGACTGGCCTGCTCCAGCAGTCCATAAACATGTTCAAATGCGTTCCGGTTTTTACGGTAGGGGTCCGGGATCTCTTTTCTGCCCGTCCAGTGACCAAAGAGCATCATTTTGCCGCGCGCCTCCGGTGCGATAGCCGTGACCTGCTCAATATGTTCCAGCTCCATCGCCAGAATCAGATCGTAGTCGCGCACCATGGCGGGGGTGAGCCTGCGCGCAACGTGGCCCTCAAGCAGAGTGCCGCGTTCGGCGGCGATCGCTGTCGCCAGCGAATCGGCTGCGTGCCCTTCCAGACCGCAAATTCCCGCCGAATCGACCCGGGCGGCGGGCAGCAGCCGGCGCAGCAGCCGTTCTCCGATGGGGGAGCGGCAGATATTGCCGGTACAGATCACCAGGATGGCGTTAAGCGTTAATTTGGCCATGTTCTGACATATCTCCCTGTTTCAGTCAGGTCATGTACGCCGGTAATGGTCGGTACCAGCTGAGATATCACGCGGTTCCAGCGCACCAGCGGCGCGGTGGTGACATAGACGATGTCGTAAGGCTCCAGCTGAAATTCGGTGCTCAGCACCATCGCGGTCGCATCCCGGGCGTTCAGCTGGTAGACGCTGGCAATTTTGCCGTTCTGCTTGCCCTGTAACGGACGAATCACAAAGATCCCCGTGGCGTCGGCCATATCCTGATTCACGCCCTGCGCATTACCCAGCGCTTCCGCCAGCGTCATGCCGCTACGATCCATCTTCAGGGTGCTCTGTTTGCCGACCTCGCCCATGACAAACACTTTCAGGTCGTCATTACGCGGAATGAAGAGAATATCGCCCGGATAGAGGAGTTTGTTTTGGGTAAGGTCGCCGCGCTGCATCAGCGCGTAGAGAGAAATGTGCGTGTCCTTGCCGTTGTGGGTCAGCACCACGTGGCGCCAGTCCGCCTCCGACGTCAGGCCGCCTGCCGCATTGATCGCATCCATTATCGTCAGCGGAATGTTGGTAATGGGCTGCTGGCCCGACTTAGCCACTTCGCCCGTCACGTAGGCTTTTTGCGATCGGAACGCCGCCACGCTGACATCCACCTGCGGGCTCTCAATCACCGAGTCCAGCCGGGCGGCGATCTCATCGCGCACCTGAGCCAGCGTCTTGCCGACCACGTAAATTTTGCCGATATAGGGATAGAAGATCGTACCATCCGCATTCACCCAGTTGCCCGTATCGCTGGCGCTACGGTACTGGCCTGCGGGGGTAGTCAGCTCCGGGTGATCCCAGACGGTAACCATCAGCACGTCGCCGACGCCGATGTGGTATTGATAGCTCTGGAGCTGGTGGTCCAGTTCAGGATTGGCGCGGGAGTCGACTTTGCCAGGCAGCAACGCCTCGACCAGCCCCGGCGTGAGCGGATAGACGTTGACCATCTTATCCAGATCGTAACTGCTGTCAGGCAGATCGATAATATCTTTGCCATGGGTGCTGAGCCCCTGGCCCGGTACGATAGTACAACCGCTTAACGTCATCATAACCAACGCAAGCACGGAAAATTTAACGTTTTTCATTCAGGAAAATCATCTGGTTAAGTAATGTCTGTTTCATCCGGTACTACTGCCCTACCGGGGTTTCGCGTTCTGACGTCATGCTATAAAGCTGATATTTACGGCCTAACATCTGGCCGCCATCACGCGTGAGGGGCGTCCACGAGACCACCGCCCGGTTGCGATTTGGGCCGATCGTCATCAGATCGAGCGGGATCGAGATGTAGAAGCCTTTGCTAAAGCCACCTTCCCCATAATCCTCTTTCGAGACGTTCGTCAGTGCCGCCCAGACGCCTACCGTCACGCCGCTGTCGAATCGCTTCGCGACGTCGAGGGTGGCGCCTTTATCCTTCGCCAGGTACTGCCCGATGCTCAGCTTCATCAGCACGCTGTTGAGCTTCCTCGGGTTCCAGTAGCCGGTGATAAATCCGGTTGGCGCGCTGTAATCGGTAAAGCGCATCATGTCGTCCCAGTCGCGCTGTTTGACGTAGTTCGCATCCACACCCAGCGCCCAGTCACTGTCCAGTGGGCGCCAGAGCGCCTCTGCCCCCACGCCGCCGTACATGGTTTCGAGGTAACCGCCATAAATCTGGGCATAGAAGCCGTGCCCCAGCGCATCGACGTAGTTGGCCTGTAAGTTGTTGATGTAGACGTCATTGCCGACATAATCGCGAATATGGGTTCTGACGCGCGGCAGGCTGGAGTCGGCGGGGAGTAGCGAGGATTTAAACTTGTCGTAGTTGTTATAGAGGTTGGCGAACACGCCGCCGTCGAGCAGCAGACGATCGGACAGCCAGTAACTGGCGCTGGCCATCACTCCCACCTGGAACATGTAGAAATCTTCCGGACCGCCCAGCGACTGCGCCAGCGTTGGTTTAACGCTGTAGCTGAAGCGATCGGCGCGAATACGGTAGCCGCGCCCGAACGCTGTAGTATCCACAGGCTCGACGCGCTGCTGCCTGAGCGTCTCTTCCTGGCCGAGCGGCTGCCCCGCCAGCCGTTTGCGCAGGCTGGCGACATCGGTTTGCGTCGTGACCAGCGGCAGATGGTCACGCTGCTGGGTGATATCGATCGTGTCGACCCCGTCGGGCAGGTTATTGATGATAATACGGTTGGCGCGATCTACCGCTTCGCGCGGATCGCGATAGCGATACTGCTCGCCGGTCATGTATAACGTATTGCCGTGCTGAAGGATCTCCGGCGCATCGAAGCCTGCGTTGTACTTAAGCGCGGTGAGCTGGTTTGCCGCCGAGGTATAGTTCAGCGTCTCGCCTGCCGGTGCCGGTTGCCAGGCCGGTTTCGGGTTATCACGCAGCGCGGGGCGCAGGTCGTTGAAGTTGGTCCGCAGCGTAAAACCAAACATCAGCGTATCGCCGCGTTCATAGCTGAGATTGAGATCCGCCCAGTCGGCAACGCGATAGACCGCCCCCACGTTGATATGGCTCGACTGCTTAAGGGAGCCGGCAAAATCATCGGCATAGTTGTTGCCGTCATACTCCAGCTTCAGGCGCAGGGGCTGCCAGGGCGTCTGATACTGTAGGCCGCCAAACAGCGACGCCGGACCACGAAACATATCGCTAAAGCTGATATCCCCGGCATCATGCGACTCGCCGCGGGTGCAATAGGTATTGTTGTCGTGGCAAAGCGGGTTGCCCACGTTGTTACTATTACCGGGATATCCCCAGGCAATTCCAAAGGTAAAATCGACCGGACCGGCCATTTTGCTGGCAACCAGATATTCACCGTCGAACAGGCCGGTGCCCGCAATGTCGCGCTTGCCGAGCGCTATCTGCGGCAGGCTGTAGCCCTCTTCCCACAGACGAACCTTAAAGTCGAACGACTTATCCTTGTAGCTTTGCTCGCCGCTGAAATCCTCGTCGCTGCTGTATTTGCGGGTGCGGACGTCGGTATAACGAATCGTCCCTTCCAGCCACGGAAAGAGCACGACGGAAGAGGAGTAAAAACGGTACTGATCGTTATCGCGATAGTTGACGCTAAACTCTCCCTCCCTGCCAAAGCGCGCGTCGGGCATTTGCATCAGGCCGGTGCCGCCAAAGTCGGACTGCGAAGGTCCAGTGGGATCGGGCCAGGTACGCAGCTCCGCGTGGCAGGCAGCAGAGATAGCCAGAGCAAGGCCGCTCAGTAAAAAAAGTTTGTTCATTAGTCAGGTATCCGCCGCGTCAGGAGCGCAACGATTTGCTCATTCAGCCCGGTAAAATCGTCCGGCACCGTCCGGGGATCAAAACCCACCCACAAAACAGCGCCCGGCTCTGCTTCAATATGGCGTGCGTTCCAGTACGCCACCGGCGCAACAACCGTACTGCCGTCAGGATCGATAACGGTCACGTTATTCCTGTCGGCTCCGGCCAGCCGCGCCTGCCCCTGTAAGTAATCCCGAACGCTTGCGCCCGGTCGCCAGGCCAGTTTCCCCGGCGTAGCGACCGCCCCCATCAGCGTGACGGTGCGAGGTGCAGGCGAGAGCCACAGATCGTAACGGCCCTTCAGGGGACGATCGCCGTGGGCGTCGGTACGCACTGCGTCTGGATCGAGGCTGACAAACTGCCGCCCGACGATCCGCAGGGACTGGATCTGCGCAGCGACAGCACGAACGGTCGCGGTCCGCCCGTCATCAGCGCGATTCTGCCAGGCTGAAAGCGCCGCCAGCACCTGCTGCTGCGTCTGCTGCGCGCGCAGCGTGGCGGAAGGGGTTGCGATCGCAGCGCCCTGCCACCAGACGTTGTTCAGCTGCGGCTGGGTAACCAGTTGGGAGAGCGTGTCGGCCTGTCCGGCAGACCACGTTTTTCCCGGCTGATGCACGGTAACGACGCCTGCACATAAGCCGGGCAGGCTGAAGAGTGATAGCCCTACGCCAGGTAGCCATTTTTTGAGTCTGTTCATGGGGCGGGCTTCAACATCGTCATGGCGACAGGGAATACGCCAGCGCCGAGCATCTGTTCACTCTGGCGTACCTGGCCGGTGGCGGAATCAATCCAGAAGGTGTTCTGCCAGCGACGACCGAGGCCGTCGGCCTGCACCGTCTCCTGCCAGACCTGGCAATGCAGCGTATCGCCGGCAATGGTCAGATTTTCAGTCCCGCTCAGGGAGAAGCGCGAGGTCAGGCGTGCGGAGCGATAACGCCCCTCTTCCTGCCAGCGCACATCGCGCGACCACCGGCTGCCGTCGTGGAGCTGCTGCGCGTGGCGCAGCGGATCGTGCTCCAGGCTGGACACCTCAAGCAGGTTATAGGGAAGCTTCAGCGTGTGGATAAGGCGACCGTTATGCGTGACGATCATCGCATTATCCTGCGATAACCATTTACTGTTTTCCTGTTCGATATATCCGAGAACCACCAGGATCCTCGGGCCATTATCAAGACGCAGGTACATGGTTGAGTAAGGGAGCGCCTGAATCTGCCCGTCCGTTAGCGTCACATCCTGGCGCCCGGCCAGGCTGGCGTTAAAGGTCTCAATGATGCTCTGCTGACTCGGCGTACAGCCCTGGATCGGCAGAATCATGATGAGCAGAATAAACAGTCTCACCAGAAATCTTTTATTAAATAACATTAGAATCAACTAAATACCCGGCGTTGATGTTGCCACCGGGTCAGGTTGTTGCGCTGTTAAGCGGAAGGCTATTTCGCCTTGCGCACCAGCAGCCTTAGCGGGTAACTGTCGTCGTGGAAGTACCGTTGCCTGAGTCATCGCCACTGTCGCTTGCCGCGACAACGGCTAACGACGCTACACCGGCAATCGCAGCGGTGGTGACAACAGCGGTCGTGCCAATCGCACCTGCCGCCAGCCCTCCCGTGGTGCCAGCGGTAGCTCCCACCGTTGCACTGGTTGTCGCTCCGGTTGTTGTCCCGGTCGCTGTACCGGTTGTCGCTCCGGTTGTTGACCCGGTTGTCGTTTCGCCGGTTGCTGCGCTGGCGCTACCTGCTTCGGTGGTTGCCCCCATAGCAGGCAGTGCTGCCGCCAGCGTGAGTGCCGTAAGCACTGTACAAAGCCTCTTTTTCATTTATGTTCCTCATTCAAATGAAGGAAAGATGAGCACCTGGAAACCAGGCCCCCGTTAACGGGCAAAACGCCCGGGGCTGAATCCCGGCCCGACAGGGACGGGAAATCATCCATGTAAAAGCCCTGAGCTCTGAACACCAGCGCACATAAACCGTCAGGATATATTTCAATACTCTTAATGGCTTCAATAGGAGTTCAGATAGTTAACTCCCTTACGGGGCGCAAAAGAAAGGAAAACGCAGAAGTGATGCAAATTGCACCCCAGCGGTCACTACCTTAATAATTTCAGATAAGATAATTCTTAAAATAATTTGACGCAATGATTTCCGCCAGAATAAATATGACTAATTGTTAACCTGGAAAACGTTCAGCACATTATTAATAAAATAATTAAGTCACTGAAATAATAAGAAATAAGACCCCAAAAACCCAAGACAACGCCTCCATGAAACCTTCATGCCAGTCTATTATTCTTGATTAATAATGATTGAGATCAATTAAACCGATCCTTGAAAGAGTTGGCAGGAATAATATCCCATCAAATATATATGTCGTGAATACTTTATTTTTACTCATAATTATTATGTATATTAAACCCCTTTTCATAAATACGCGTATTAACAACAGCGTAATAATGCGCCCCTTGCCAGTCTCTTCAGGAGCGCACGCAGATTAAAATCCACCAATGTGCTGTGCGGCCAGCCACCTCGCCAGCGCATCAATCTGCGGCTGATGCAGCCAGTCTACGATCTGACGGGCCTTCTCCTGTCCGGTACCCGGCAGCCTCCGCCACTCCGCTTCGCTTCGTTGAACCAGCGCCTGCCAGGAGCGATCCCCTGCCGCCTTCAGCGTCGACCGGGACAGCGGTATTCCCATCGCGGCGATCCAGCGGATAAAAGGACGCTCCCGCGCCAGGTTAAACTGATGCCATAGCGCAGCGCCATGCGTTGCCGATATCCCCGGCGTCGCAGCGAGCTGCGCCTGCGTGAGCTGTAGCCAGGAGAAGAGATGCTCAAACCGATGCGCCTGATAGAGGTTACGCCACCCCGACTCGCCCATCCCTTTGATATCTAACGCCTGGCTGGAGCTTAGCCACGTCAGCCGGGCAAAAAATTGCTCCATGCATTCCGTGGAGGCGTAGAAACAGGTTAAGCCGTTATAGCGCGATGAGGGCGGCTGTGGTTTATGGCGATCCACATTGCGCCATACCACCTTATCCAGCCGGGGAATACCTTGTCCCGCCAGGCTTACCAGCACCTGATCGCCGGGCGCAATATCCAGCATCTGCCAGCGGTTGACCGATCCCAGGCTCACGCGCTGTACACGTTTATCGTCGAGCATAAGCGGCTCAAGCTGCGCAATCGCCGTGATCCGCCCGGTACGGCCAACGGTAAAATGAATGGCTTTGACTTCCGTCACCTGGGCCACAGGACGATATTTCCACGCGATGACCCAGTTCCCTTCTCCCGGCAGCCATTGCTCGCCCGGCGGCTCTGCCGAGGCGCGAACCACAATGCCATCCGTGGCAAAGGGTAACGAAGCCTTAAACCAGGCCGTCCGCTGCGCTTCCACGTCAGTCGCGTTTTTAACCGGCAAGGTATAACGCGCAGTCAGGGTAAAACCGGCCTCGGCCAGCGCGGAAAGGCGTGCTTTCATCATTTTTGGACCGTTCGGCCAGGCCCAGATAAAAATGCCTGTCTGCTTCAGCGCTGCGCGATCGGTCGCGCGCATCATCGCTCCCGCCACCTTCGCTCGCGCATTCATACCGCCCATCTGCTGTTGAATATGCCCCTCGCGAAGCAGAAAAAGTTCACCCTGCAATACGCTGTTGGCAAGCGGCCCGGACAGCGTTTGCGGGATAGCGGGGATCATTCGCGCCTGAGCCGTCCACTCTTCCCCCTGCAAACCATCGCCGCGGCTGATGGCCTGCACCAGCCTTCCGTTTTTGTAGACCAGGGTGACCGCTACGCCATCCACCTTTGGCTGCACCCAGAGATCCTGCTGCGCGGCCATCCAGCGGCTAAGCGCCTGCTGGCTATCTGCCTTATGCACGCCGGTATGGGCGAAGGGGTGCTTCACCGTCCCGCTGGCGGCAGGGAGATCGTCGTGCAGCGGCTCATCGTGAAAACAGCGCTGCCACTGTTTTAATCGGGCGTTAAGCCTGTCGTAAACGTCGTCGCTCACCTCGCTGCTGCCCTGCTTCCAGTAAGCATCTTTCCAGCGGGCCAGCTGCGCCTTCAGGGCCGCGATCTCCTGCCCGGCCTTCGACGGCGACCAGACCGGGCAGATTGCCATCGCCCCGCTGCTTAAGAAGAACATCAGTATGCTTATCCATCTCACCATTATCATCCCTCCCGGTTTTGCGAAGGGTATACCCCGCCCGGGAGCCGCAGACCAGCGGCAAAAAGGCATTTTACGAGCGTGCTTCAGCGCATTGTTTTTATTGCAGCAAAAGGAGGGTAAAACCTGAAAACGGCACGCAAAATCAATAATCCAGGGGAAAAAGTGTGACAAAGGCTACGTCACACAGCGGCGACGTGTATAATAAGCCCGTATGTAGGACTTCTTCGTTAACACATACAAAAGACTCTCATGGCTCAAGGCACGCTTTATATTGTTTCTGCCCCTAGTGGCGCGGGTAAATCCAGCCTTATTCAGGCACTGTTAAAAACCCAACCGTTGTACGATACGCAGGTTTCTGTTTCTCACACCACGCGGGCGCCGCGTCCGGGTGAAGTGCACGGTGAACACTATTTCTTTGTGAATCACGATGAATTCAGGGCGATGATTGGCAGAGACGCGTTTCTTGAACACGCAGAAGTTTTCGGTAACTACTACGGAACCTCGCGTGAAACCATTGAGCAGGTTCTGGCGACAGGCGTGAACGTGTTCCTGGATATCGACTGGCAGGGCGCGCAGCAAATTCGCAAGAAAATGCCTGATTCGCGCAGTATCTTTATTTTACCACCATCGAAAGATGAGCTGGATCGCCGCCTGCGTGGTCGCGGTCAGGACAGCGAAGAAGTTATCGCAAAGCGTATGGCGCAGGCTGTTGCAGAAATGAGCCATTACGCGGAATATGATTACCTTATTGTGAATGATGATTTTGATGCCGCGCTGAGCGATCTCAAAACTATCCTTCGCGCAGAACGTCTGCGTATGAGCCGCCAGAAGCAGCGACATGACGCATTAATCACCAAACTGTTGGCAGACTGAACCCACTTTCAGTATCATGCCCAGTCATTTCTTCACCTGTGGAGCATTTTAAGTATGGCACGCGTAACTGTTCAGGACGCTGTAGAGAAAATTGGTAACCGTTTTGACCTGGTGCTGGTCGCCGCGCGTCGCGCTCGTCAGATGCAGGTAGGCGGTAAAGATCCGCTGGTACCGGAAGAAAACGATAAAACCACCGTTATTGCACTTCGCGAAATCGAAGAAGGTCTGATCAACAACCAGATCCTCGACGTGCGTGAGCGCCAGGAGCAGCAAGAGCAGGAAGCCGCTGAATTACAAGCTGTTACCGCTATTGCTGAAGGTCGTCGTTAATTAAACCTGCGGGTCGCCCTTGTATCTGTTTGAAAGCCTGAATCAACTGATTCAAACCTACCTGCCTGAAGACCAGATTAAGCGTCTTCAGCAGGCGTATCTCGTTGCACGTGACGCTCACGAGGGCCAGACACGTTCAAGCGGTGAACCTTACATCACGCACCCGGTAGCGGTAGCCTGTATTCTGGCCGAGATGAAACTCGACTACGAAACGCTGATGGCCGCCCTGCTGCATGACGTGATCGAAGATACCCCTGCCACCTACCAGGATATGGAACAGCTGTTTGGCAAAAGCGTTGCCGAACTGGTGGAAGGGGTCTCTAAGCTTGATAAGCTGAAATTCCGCGACAAGAAAGAGGCGCAAGCCGAAAACTTTCGCAAGATGATCATGGCGATGGTGCAGGATATCCGCGTCATTCTCATCAAACTTGCTGACCGCACCCACAATATGCGCACGCTGGGCTCACTTCGCCCGGATAAACGTCGCCGCATCGCCCGTGAAACCCTCGAAATCTACAGTCCGCTGGCGCACCGTTTAGGTATACATCACATTAAAACCGAGCTGGAAGAGCTGGGTTTTGAGGCGTTGTACCCGAACCGCTATCGCGTGATTAAAGAGGTGGTGAAAGCCGCTCGCGGCAACCGTAAAGAGATGATTCAAAAGATCCTCTCTGAAATCGAAGGGCGTTTGCAGGAAGCCGGTATACCGTGCCGCGTGAGCGGTCGCGAAAAGCATTTGTACTCTATCTACTGCAAAATGGTGCTTAAAGAGCAGCGTTTTCACTCAATCATGGATATTTACGCGTTTCGCGTGATCGTCCATGACTCAGACACCTGCTATCGCGTGCTGGGGCAGATGCACAGCCTGTACAAGCCACGTCCGGGGCGCGTCAAAGATTACATTGCCATTCCAAAAGCGAACGGATATCAATCTTTGCACACCTCCATGATTGGCCCGCACGGTGTCCCTGTTGAGGTGCAAATTCGTACCGAAGACATGGATCAAATGGCAGAGATGGGTGTCGCGGCGCACTGGGCCTATAAAGAGCACGGTGGCGAAAGCAGCACTACCGCGCAAATCCGCGCCCAACGCTGGATGCAGAGCCTGCTGGAGCTGCAACAGAGTGCAGGTAGCTCGTTTGAATTTATCGAGAGCGTTAAATCCGATCTCTTCCCGGATGAGATTTACGTTTTCACGCCGGAAGGGCGCATTGTCGAACTGCCTGCGGGCGCGACACCGGTCGACTTCGCGTACGCCGTGCATACCGATATCGGTCATGCCTGCGTAGGTGCCCGCGTCGACAGACAGCCTTACCCGCTCTCCCAGCCGCTCTTCAGCGGACAGACGGTAGAAATTATTACCGCGCCGGGCGCACGGCCTAACGCCGCCTGGCTGAACTTTGTCGTGAGCTCAAAAGCGCGCGCAAAAATCCGCCAGTTGCTGAAAAACCTCAAGCGTGACGACTCCGTCAGTCTGGGGCGTCGTCTGCTCAATCACGCGCTGGGCGGCAGCCGCAAACTGGCTGAAATCCCGCCAGAGAACATTCAGCATGAGCTGGAGCGTATGAAGCTCGCCTCGCTGGATGACCTGCTGGCTGAGATTGGCCTCGGCAACGCCATGAGCGTGGTCGTGGCGAAGAATCTGCAACAGGGCGAAACGACAGCCGTTCCAGCTAACGCACAAAATCATGGTCACCTGCCGATCAAAGGCGCTGACGGGGTGCTCATCACCTTCGCCAAATGCTGCCGTCCTATCCCGGGCGACCCGATTATTGCGCACGTCAGCCCAGGTAAAGGGCTGGTGATCCACCACGAATCCTGCCGTAACATCCGTGGCTACCAGAAAGAGCCTGAGAAGTTCATGGCGGTCGAGTGGGATAAAGAGACGGCGCAGGAATTTATTACTGAAATCAAGGTGGATATGTTTAACCACCAGGGTGCACTGGCGAACCTGACGGCAGCGATCAACACGGCCTCGTCCAACATTCAGAGCCTGAATACGGAAGAAAAAGATGGCCGCGTTTACAGCGCCTTTATTCGCCTGACCGCCCGTGACCGCGTGCATCTGGCGAATATTATGCGCAAGATCCGCGTGATGCCGGACGTCATTAAAGTCACCCGAAACCGAAACTAGCATTATGAATTCAAAACGTTACGAGCGAATCTGCGAAATGCTCGCCAGGCGTCAGCCTGATCTGACGGTCTGCATGGAGCAGGTCCATAAACCTCATAACGTCTCTGCTATCGTTCGCACCGCAGATGCCGTCGGCGTGCATGAAGTACACGCCGTCTGGCCGGGCGCGCGTATGCGTACCATGGCCTCCACCGCCGCAGGCAGCAACAGCTGGGTATCCGTTAAAACGCACCAGAGCATTGGTGAAGCGGTCTCGCACCTGAAAGGGCGTGGTATGCAGGTTCTGGCAACCAACCTCTCTGCTAAAGCCGTGGATTTCCGTGAGATCGACTATACCCGTCCAACCTGTATTTTAATGGGCCAGGAGAAAACGGGGATCACGCAGGAAGCACTGGAACTGGCCGATCGGGACATCATCATTCCGATGATCGGCATGGTCCAGTCGCTCAACGTGTCGGTCGCCTCTGCGCTGATTCTGTACGAAGCGCAGCGCCAGCGTCAGAACGCCGGAATGTACGAGCGCAGCAACAGCATGCTGCCGGAAGATGAGCAGCAGCGCCTGCTGTTTGAAGGTGGCTATCCGGTGCTGGCTCGCGTTGCGAAGCAGAAGAAATTGCCTTACCCCCACGTCAACGCGCAAGGCGAAATTGAAGCCGATGCCGAGTGGTGGTCCACCATGCAGTACGCAGGGTAAAAGATGAAAGGCCGCCTGCTGGACGCCATACCGCTCAACAGCCTGACGGGCGTGGGCGCGGCACAAAGCAGTAAACTGGCCAAAATTGGCCTGCACACCGTGCAGGATCTCCTGCTCCACCTCCCCCTGCGTTACGAAGACCGCACCCAGCTTTATAAGATTGGCGATCTGCTGCCTGCCATCTATGCCACCGTTGAAGGGGAAGTGCTGAACTGCAACATCACCTTTGGCGGACGCAGGATGATGACCTGCCAGATCAGCGACGGGACCGGCATTCTTACCCTGCGCTTTTTCAACTTCAGCGCGGCGATGAAAAACAGCCTTGCCACGGGACGACGCGTGCTCGCGTACGGCGAAGCGAAACGTGGCAAATACGGCGCGGAGATGATCCACCCGGAATACCGCGTGCAGGGCGATCTTAGCTCACCTGAGCTACAGGAGACGCTCACGCCGGTCTATCCGACCACCGAGGGCATCAAGCAGGCAACGCTGCGCAAGCTCACCGACCAGGCGCTGGAGCTGCTCGATACCTGCGCCATTAACGAGCTGCTGCCACCGGAGCTGGCGCAGGGCATGATGAGCCTGCCGGAGGCGTTGCGCACCCTGCACCGTCCACCGCCAACGCTTCAGCTTATTGATTTAGAAAGCGGTAAACACCCCGCCCAACGGCGTCTTATCCTTGAGGAATTACTGGCTCATAACCTGAGCATGCTGGCACTGCGCGCAGGTGCGCAGCGCTTCCACGCGCAGCCATTAAGCCAGCGCGATGAACTTAAAGATAAGCTGCTGGCCTCACTCCCGTTTAAACCCACCGGCGCACAGGCGCGGGTCACCGCCGAGATCGAACGCGATATGGCGCTTGATGTGCCGATGATGCGTCTGGTGCAGGGCGATGTCGGTTCCGGTAAAACGCTGGTCGCCGCGCTGGCCGCGTTACGCGCCATCGCCCACGGCAAGCAGGTGGCGCTGATGGCGCCGACGGAACTGCTGGCCGAGCAGCATGCCAACAATTTCCGTAACTGGTTCGCCCCGCTGGGCATAGAAGTGGGCTGGCTGGCCGGGAAGCAGAAGGGCAAAGCGCGCCTTGCGCAGCAGGAAGCCATTGCCAGCGGGCAGGTGCAGATGATTGTCGGCACGCACGCTATTTTCCAGGAACAGGTGCAGTTTAACGGCCTGGCGTTGGTCATTATCGACGAACAGCACCGCTTTGGTGTGCATCAGCGTCTGGCGCTGTGGGAGAAAGGCCTGCAACAGGGCTTCCATCCGCATCAGCTGATCATGACCGCCACGCCTATCCCGCGCACCCTGGCGATGACGGCCTATGCCGATCTGGATACCTCCACCATCGACGAACTGCCGCCAGGCCGTACGCCGGTGACCACGGTCGCCATTCCGGACACGCGCCGCAGCGACATTATTGACCGTGTGCGCAACGCCTGCACGCAGGAAGGCCGCCAGGCTTACTGGGTCTGTACCCTGATTGAAGAGTCTGAGCTGCTGGAAGCCCAGGCTGCCGAAGCCACGTGGGAAGAGCTGAAGCTCGCCCTGCCGGAGCTGAACGTTGGTCTGGTGCACGGGCGCATGAAGCCCGCCGAGAAGCAGGCGGTGATGCAGTCGTTCAAGCAGGGTGAGCTGCATTTGTTGGTCGCCACGACGGTCATTGAAGTGGGCGTGGACGTGCCAAACTCCAGCCTGATGATTATTGAGAACCCGGAGCGCCTGGGTCTTGCGCAACTCCACCAGCTGCGAGGCCGCGTGGGCCGTGGCGCGATCGCCTCTCACTGCGTGCTGCTCTACAAAGCCCCGCTGTCGAAAACCGCGCAGATGCGGTTGCAGGTCTTACGCGACAGCAATGACGGCTTCGTCATTGCGCAAAAAGATCTGGAGATCCGCGGCCCGGGCGAACTGCTGGGCACGCGTCAGACGGGTAACGCCGAATTTAAAGTGGCGGATTTGCTGCGCGATCAGGCCATGATCCCCGAAGTACAACGCCTTGCGCGCCATATTCATGAACGCTACCCCGAACAGGCGGCAGCGTTGATTGAACGCTGGATGCCGGAAACCGAGCGGTATTCCAACGCCTGACGGTCAGCCAAACATCGGCAGCATCAGGTAGAGCTTAATGACCAGCGCGTTGACGATATCAATGAAGAATGCGCCCACCATCGGTACCACCAGGAACGCCATGTGCGACGGGCCGAACCGTTCGGTGATCGCCTGCATGTTGGCGATGGCCGTTGGCGTTGCCCCCAGTCCAAACCCGCAGTGTCCTGCTGCCAGCACCGCCGCATCGTAGTTTTTGCCCATCATGCGCCAGGTGACAAAGATGGCATACAGCGCCATAAACACGGCCTGCACCGCCAGAATCGCCACCATCGGCAGCGCCAGCGAGGCGAGTTCCCACAGCTTGAGGCTCATCAGCGCCATCGCCAGGAACAGCGACAGGCTGACGTTCCCGAGCACGGACACCGCGCGTTCAAAGACGCGGTAGAAGCCCATCTGCGCCAGACCGTTGCTCAGGATCACCCCGATAAACAGCACGCAGACAAAGGTTGGCAGTTCGAACGCCGTTCCCGCCAGCCATTGCGCAACGATTTTGCCCACGGTGAGGCAGATGGCAATCATGGCGATGGTTTCAATCATCACCAGCGAGGTGATGCTGCGGCCAACGTCCGGTTTTTCAAACGCGGTCGGGACCATTTCATCGTCTGGTCTGCCTTCCGGCGTGGTGGAGTGCTTTACCAGATAGCGCGCCACCGGGCCACCAATCAGGCCGCCAAGCACCAGACCAAAGGTCGCGCAGGCCATCGCCACTTCCGTTGCGTTTTCAAAGCCATAGCGTTCGATGAACAGCTTGCTCCACGCCGCGCCCGTTCCGTGGCCGCCTGACAGGGTAATCGACCCCGCCAGCAGGCCCATCAGCGGATCCAGCCCCAGCAGCGACGCCATACCGATACCGATGGCGTTTTGCATCAGCAGCAGGCCCACCACGACAATCAGAAAAACGCCCAGCACCTTGCCGCCCGAACGCAGGCTTGCCAGGTTGGCGTTCAGGCCGATAGTGGCAAAGAAGGCCAGCATCAGCGGATCTTTCAGGGACATATCAAAATCGATTTCCCAGCCCATGCTTTTTTTCAGCACCAGCAGGGCCAGCGCCACCAGCAATCCACCGGCGACGGGTTCAGGAATGGTGTACTTTTTCAGAAAGGAAACACTGTGTACCAGCTTGCGACCAAGCAGAAGAACCAGCGTTGCGGCAACAAGGGTCGACAACGTATCGAGATGAATCATAGAAGGCTCCTGTTATGCGCGTGTTCCATACACACGCGGCGTTATCCTGGGCCGGGTGATGCTCGTCATGAGCCGCCGGCGCGAAAAGTGTAATTTTTTTTTCCTGTTGGTTGTAGAAAACCTGCTCACACCGGCAGATTTTCTCTCTTTTTTTTGCTGGCAATCGTTTGCTTTTACCAGGTGGTCAGCTAAAATGCCCGCTTTTCCACCGTGGGATTGCCGCCGATGTCTGTTAACACTCTGGAGTCTTCTGATGCGCAACCGATTGCGCAGAAGCAAAACAGCGAACTGATTTACCGCCTTGAAGATCGTCCCCCGCTGCCTCAAACCCTCTTTGCCGCCTGTCAGCACCTGCTGGCGATGTTCGTGGCGGTCATCACGCCGGCGCTGCTGATTTGCCAGGCGCTGGGGTTACCGGCACAGGATACGCAGCACATCATTAGTATGTCTTTGTTCGCCTCCGGCGTGGCCTCCATCATTCAAATTAAGGCCTGGGGTCCGGTGGGATCGGGCTTGCTGTCGATTCAGGGCACCAGCTTTAACTTTGTGGCACCGCTGATCATGGGCGGTACGGCGCTAAAAACCGGCGGCGCGGACGTGCCGACCATGATGGCGGCGCTTTTCGGCACCCTGATGCTGGCAAGCTGCACGGAGATGATTATCTCCCGCGTTCTGCACCTGGCGCGCCGGGTGATCACCCCGCTGGTCTCCGGCGTGGTGGTGATGATTATCGGCCTGTCGCTGATTCAGGTAGGTCTGACCTCCATCGGGGGCGGCTACGCGGCAATGAGCGACCATACCTTTGGCGCCCCGAAAAACCTGCTGCTGGCAGGCGTAGTGCTGGCGATCATTATTCTGCTTAACCGCCAGCGTAACCCGTACCTGCGCGTTGCATCACTGGTGATCGCCATGGCGGCCGGTTACCTGCTGGCGTGGGCGCTGGGTATGCTGCCGGAAAACACCGCGCCGACCAACAGCGCGCTGATTACCGTGCCAACGCCGCTCTACTACGGCCTGGGCATTGACTGGAGTCTGCTGCTGCCGCTGATGCTGGTCTTTATGATCACCTCGCTGGAAACCATCGGCGATATCACCGCCACCTCCGACGTTTCCGAGCAGCCGGTCTCTGGCCCGCTGTACATGAAACGCCTCAAAGGCGGCGTGCTGGCAAACGGGCTGAACTCGTTTGTCTCGGCGGTATTCAACACCTTCCCGAACTCCTGCTTTGGCCAGAACAACGGCGTGATCCAGCTGACCGGCGTGGCCAGCCGCTACGTGGGCTTCGTGGTGGCGCTGATGCTGGTCGTCCTCGGGCTGTTCCCGGCAGTGAGCGGGTTTGTGCAGCACATTCCTGAGCCGGTACTGGGCGGCGCGACGCTGGTCATGTTTGGCACCATTGCCGCCTCCGGCGTGCGTATCGTCTCCCGCGAGCCGCTGAACCGTCGTGCAATCATGATTATCGCGCTGTCGCTCGCCGTGGGTCTGGGCGTCTCCCAGCAGCCGATGATTTTGCAGTTTGCTCCGGACTGGGTGAAAAACCTGCTCTCTTCCGGCATCGCCGCGGGCGGTATTACCGCTATCGTGCTGAACCTCGTTTTCCCGCCTGAAAAGAACTGATCCCCCTCACGGCAGGCTGTCAATGCCTGCCGTGACACCTCTTTACACCATTCCCGCCTTGAGCATTGCGCATAAATCGTGCATAACTCCTTTATGTACGTTTCGCGGGAAGGAAGACCATGAAATTTATTGGAAAGCTGCTCATCTATCTTCTGGTAGCCCTGCTCATCGTAGTGCTCGCCTTTTATTTTCTGCTCCAGACCCGCTGGGGCGCATCGCAGGTCAGCAGCTGGATCACGGTGAATACCGATTACGAGCTCAACTTTGACCTGATGGATCACCGATTTTCATCCCCTTCTCACATCCTTCTGGAAAACGTCACCTTTGGACGAGATGGCAAACCGGCCACGCTGGTCGCTAAAAAGGTGGATATCGGCTTAAGCAGTCGCCAAATCACCGACCCTCTGCACATGGACGCCATCACCCTGTCCGACGGCACGCTGAACTTATCGCCGCAGACGGCGCCGCTGCCGTTCCAGGCCGACCGTCTGCAACTGAATAACATGGCCTTTAACAGCCCGAACACGGCGTGGGATCTCAGCGCGCAAAAGGTCACGGGCGGCGTCAGCCCGTGGCAGCCCGAGGCGGGAAACGTGCTGGGGAAAAACGCGCGCATTCAGATGAGCGCCGGCTCGCTCACGCTCAACGGCATACCGGCGAATAACGTGCTGATTCAGGGGCAGCTGAACGGCAATGAGGTGGTGCTTAACACCATCGGCGCCGATATGGGGCGCGGCTCCCTGACGGGCTCTGCCCAGCGTAATGCCGATGGCAGCTGGGTGATTGATACCCTGCGTCTGAATGAGATCCGCATGCAGAGTGACAAATCGCTGCTGGATTTCTTCGCCCCAATCGTCACCCTGCCTTCGTTACAGATTGGGCGGCTGGACGTGACCGATGCCCGTCTACAGGGGCCTGACTGGGCGGTAACCGACCTCGATCTCAGCCTGCGTAACCTCACCCTGAGTAAAGGTGACTGGCAGAGCCAGGAGGGACGGTTATCCATGAACGCCAGCGAGTTTATTTACGGTTCGCTGCATCTGTTTGATCCCATCCTGAACGCGGAATTCTCGCCTCAGGGCATTGCGCTGCGTCAGTTCACCTCCCGCTGGGAAGGGGGCATGGTGCGCACCTCCGGCAACTGGCTGCGCGAGGGTCGGGCGCTGGTGCTGGATGACGTTGCCATTGCCGGGCTGGAATATACGCTTCCGGAAAACTGGAAAACGCTGTGGATGGATCCGCTCCCGGCATGGCTGAACAGCGTGACGCTGAAAAAATTTGGCCTGAGCCGCAACCTGGTGATCGACATCGATCCTGCCTTCCCGTGGCAGATCACCTCCCTTGACGGCTATGGCGCGAATCTGCGGCTGGCGAAAGATCGCAAATGGGGCATATGGGGCGGTAACGCAACCCTGAACGGCGCGGCAGCAACCTTTAACCGCGTCGACGTGCGACGCCCGTCGCTGGCCCTGAACGCCAACGCCGCGACGGTAAATATTACCGACCTGAGCGCCTTTACTGAGAAAGGGATCCTGGAAGCGACCGCCACCGTGTCACAGCTGCCCCAGCGGCAAACCACCGTGAGCCTGAACGGGCGCGGCGTACCGCTCAACGTATTGCAGCAGTGGGGCTGGCCAGCGCTGCCGATTGCGGGGGACGGCAATATTCAGCTCACCGCCAGCGGCAGCGTGCAGGCGAATGCGCCACTGAAGCCGACGGTGAATGGGAAGCTGAGCGCGGTAAATATGGATAAACAGCAGGTGCAGCAGACGATGACCGGCGGCGTGGTGTCGGCGGTGGCTCCGGCACAGTAAAAAGCCGGGTGGCGGCTTCGCCTTACCCGGCCTACGAGGTTTTGGTTCCCTCTCCCACGGGAAGAGGGTTTGGGTGAGGACATCAAACATCATAATTACCGTAGGCCCGGTAAGCGAAGCGCCACCGGGCATTTTTACGGCTCAGAGGTGAACCACCACCTCATCCCCCTCCGCTTTCACCACCACACCCCACTCGCTGCCCGCGTGTGAGCCGCCCTTCACGCCGCCGACCTTCTGCACGTTGCGCAAGCAAACGGACCAGTTACGCGCCTCGCCTGCGCCCATAAAGGTGACGATGTCGCCCTGACGTGACACCTTCAGCGTAAACATCACCGAGCCGTCCGCGGCCGGCACCTCGCTCACCGCCGTTGCGCCATCGCTCAGGTTAAAGAGCTGGAAGGCTGTCCCCGCGTGCCACGCGTAGTCCGGCTTCTGGTTATTGTTACCCAGCGCCAGCAACGTGTTATCGCGCACGTAGACCGGCAGGCTCATAAAATCGTGCTGCTGCTTATGCCAGCGGCTGCCCTGGATTTCATCGTTGTGCCACAGGTGCGTCCAGCGGCCTTCCGGCAGGTAGAACTGCACGTCGCCCGCCTCGGAGAAGACTGGCGCGACCATCACCGAATCTCCCAGCATGTACTGGCGGTCGAGGTAATCGCACGCCGGATCGTCCGGGAACTCCAGCATCATCGCGCGCAGCATCGGCGTGCCGAACTCGCGGGCCAGCGCCGCCTGACGGTACAGGTACGGCATCAGCTGACATTTCAGCTGCGTGAAGTGGCGCACCACGTCGCAGGACTCGTCATCGTACACCCACGGCACACGGTAGGATTTGCTGCCGTGCAGGCGGCTGTGGCTGGAGAACAGCCCGAACGCGCACCAGCGTTTATAGACGTGCGCCGGGGCGGTGTTTTCGAACCCGCCGATATCGTGGCTCCAGAACCCGAAGCCGGACAGGCCAATCGACAGCCCACCGCGCAGGCTTTCCGCCATCGATTCGTAGTTGGCGTAGCAGTCGCCGCCCCAGTGTACCGGGAACTGTTGCGCCCCGACGGAGGCAGAACGGGCAAACAGCACCGCCTCTTCTTCACCCACCGTCTCTTTCAGCACGTTCCACACCAGCTCGTTATAAATGTAGGCGTAGTGATTGTGCATCTTCTGCGGATCGGACCCGTCGAACCACTGGACGTCCGTCGGGATGCGCTCGCCGAAGTCGGTCTTGAAGCAGTCGACGCCGATATCCACCAGGCCTTTCAGCTTGTCGGCATACCATTGGCACGCGTCCGAGTTGGTGAAGTCGTAAATCGCCAGCCCCGGCTGCCATTTGTCCCACTGCCACAGGGAGCCGTCCGGGCGCTTGAGCAGGTAGCCCTTCTCTTTCAGCTCCCGGAAGATCGGCGACTTCTGGCCGATGTACGGGTTAATCCACACGCAGACCTTCAGCCCTTTCTCTTTCAGGCGACGGATCATCCCTTCCGGATCCGGGAAGGTTACCGGGTCCCACTCAAAATCACACCACTGGAAGGCCTTCATCCAGAAGCAGTCGAAGTGGAACACGTGCAACGGCAGGCCGCGTTCGGCCATGCCGTCGATAAAGCTGTTGACCGTCGCTTCATCGTAGTTGGTGGTGAACGAGGTGGTCAGCCACAGGCCGAACGACCACGCAGGCGGCAGCGCCGGACGCCCGGTGAACTGCGTATAGCGGTTGAGCACCGCTTTCGGCGTCGGGCCGTCGATCACGAAATACTCCAGATACTCCCCTTCCACGCTGAACTGCACTTTGGACACCTTCTCGGAGCCGACTTCAAACGAGACGTTTTCCGGGTGATTCACCAGCACGCCGTAGCCGCGGTTGGTCAGGTAGAACGGGATATTTTTGTAGGACTGCTCGGTGCTGGTGCCACCGTCGCGGTTCCAGGTTTCGACCGTCTGGCCGTTGCGCACCAGGGCGGTAAAGCGCTCGCCCAGGCCGTAGACCGTTTCCCCCACGCCGAGATCCAGCCGCTCGAACATGTAATTGCGGTCGGTGTTGCTGTCCTGCACGTAACCGTTGTTTTTCAGCTGGCTGCCGGTAATCCGCTGGCCGTTGCGCAGGAAATCCAGCGCCCAGAACTTGCCTTTGGTGACGCGCACGCTGACGCTGCCGCTTTTCAGCTCGGCAAAGTCGGCGTTGTTTTCAATCTCGACCTTCACCTCTTTCAGAACGTTCAGCGGATAGTGCGGGCCGTTATTCAGCGCGCCCTGGAAGTGCTCGATGCGCACCCCGACAATCCCTTCCTGCGGAGCAAACAGGCGCACCGTGAACATCAACGTGTCGAGTTGCCAGGTGCGTTCGCGCACGTCACGCGGCGCCACATACACCACCAGGTCATTGCCCTGCTGCTCCACGTCGAACACCTGAACCGGATACGTCACGTTCAGGCCCGGTTGAATAAGCCAGTTTCCATCACTGATTTTCATGCTTTCGTCCTCTTAGTTCTGCAATTCTTTACTGACCGGCAGGTTTTCAAAATCCTGCTGATTGCGGCGCGCGCCCTGCGCCAGCTCGCTCAGGATTTTGGTCAGGAAGGGGGTTTTCAGCGTGTAGTAGCGTTTGGCGATGATGGCGCTCAGCACGTAGCAGATCGCCGGCGCCAGCGTAAACAGGCCGATAATGATGCTGATGGTCGCGCTGTTCTGGGTTTTGGCCGCCGCGTCGTAGCCGCCGCCTGCCAGCATCCAGCCGATCATCGCTCCGCCCAGCGCCAGGCCGAGCTTTAGCACGAACAGCGTGCCCGCAAAGCTGATGCCGGTCAGGCGTTTGCCATTGGTCCATTCGCCGTAGTCGACGGTATCGGACATCATCACCCATTGAATTGGCGTCACCAGCTGGTGCAGCACGCCGATGACAAAGATAAAGGCGAACATCAGCACGGTGGCATGCATCGGCACGAAGAACATCGCCACGCTGACCACCGCCAGCGCGGCGTTGGTCCACCAGAAGATGCTGACCTTACACTTCCAGTCGGTGAGCGGTTTCGCCAGCGCGGAGCCAATCAGGTTGCCGACGCAGTAGGTGGTGAGGAACGCGACGAACACTTCCGGCGAGCCCATGATCCAGGTGCAGTAGTACATCATCGCCCCGCCGCGCACGCAGACGGCGAGAATGTTGAGGATGGTCAGCACGCCGACGATGCGCCACTGGTCGTTTTGCCAGATATCGCGCAGGTCTTCCCGCATGGAGGTAGTGCTTGGCGGCACCTGGATGCGCTCTTTGGTAGTAAAGAAGCAGAACGCCAGCATCAAGAACGCAACCACCGACAGCACGGCGATCCCGCCCTGGAAGCCGAACGCCTTATCGTCGCCGCCAATCAGGTTCACCAGCGGCATCATCAGCACCGTGGAGAGCATGCCGCCCGCCGTTGCCAGCACGAAGCGCCAGGACTGAAGGGAGATACGCTGCGTCGGGTCGTTGGTGATCACCCCGCCCAGCGCGCAGTACGGGATGTTGACGACGGTATAAAGCAGGGTCAGCAGCGTGTAGGTGATAGCGGCGTAAACCATTTTGCCGTTGAGGCTGAGGTCCGGCGTGGTGTAGGCCAGCACGCAGACGATGCCGAACGGGATAGCACCGAATAAAATCCACGGGCGGAACTTGCCCCAGCGGCTGCGGGTGCGGTCGGCGATCAGCCCCATGCACGGGTCGGAGATCGCATCCAGCGCGCGCGCCAGCAGGAACATGGTGCCGACAAACCCGGCGGGAATACCAAAAATATCGGTGTAGAAAAACATCATATAAAGCATGACGTTATCAAAAATGATGTGGCTGGCGGCGTCTCCCATGCCGTAGCCAATCTTCTCTTTTACTGACAGGACTTCGCTCATCTTTTTATCCTTCACGCTGTAGGGGGCGCTGAGACCGGTTACCGTTTTTTAAACCATTGTTTCAGTAGCGGGTATTGCGTTTTCTGGTTAGCAGATTACGTTTCTTGTTTTTTGTGATCGGGATAAAGGTTGGTGAGCACAAAATGCTAACCTGAGGATTTTCTTAAGAATTAGCCGAAACAGGGGGGTTAAGGTCAAAAGAGAGGTGAAAAAAGTGGTGTGGGGTATGTGGTAAATGCCTGAAAGTAGCTATAATGCGCCCGCCTCCATGTAGCAATGCAGGCGCGGAAGATCGTCATCTCCGGTGAGGTGGCTGGACTTCAAATCCAGTTGGGGGCGCCAGCGTTCCCGGGCAGGTTCGACTCCTGTGATCTTCCGCCAATTCTCCAAAGGACCGCTTTACTTTGATCATCATTGATATTAATTTATGTCTATTAAATTGCATCAGTGAGTTACATTATGGACGAAATACTTTCTTTAAATGATAAAGACGAAGAAATTAATGAATCACATGTAGATACTGAGGAAGAAATTGATGAAACCCCATTTGTAGAATTCGATATTTCTGTATCTCCTGCGGATCCAACACTTGAACTATTAGTTAACCAAATAATTAGAAATGATATCATTATCCCTTTCTACCAACGTAACTATGTCTGGAAAATAGAACAAGCCTCAAAGCTTATTGAATCATTTTTAATGGGTTTACCAGTTCCACAAATATTTCTTTACGTTAACGATGATGACCAATTAGAAGTCATTGATGGCCAGCAAAGAATAATGTCTGTAAAATATTTCATGGAAGGTTTTTTTGGCGAAGAAATCAAAGGTCGCAGGCAAATATTTAAGCTGAAAGGGCTTTCTGAAGTTTCTCAATATAATGGACTAACCTTTAATGACCTGTCACCTAAAGATCAAAGAAAGATAAGAAACTCAACCCTCCGAGCAATACATATTAAACAGCTTAAGCCAAGCAAAAGAAATGATAGCGTATTTCATATTTTTGAGCGTTTGAATACTGGCGGCACACAACTTAAACCCCAAGAAATAAGAAACGCTGTGTATCGCGGCCCAATAGTTGAAGTTTTAAGAAAGTTAGCATCTGATAATAATTGGCGTAAAATCCTTAATATTAAAACCGGAGATAAACACCAGAAAGATATAGAAATATTACTGCGAGTATTTTCTCTTTACCAAGCGTGGGAAAATTATGAAAAACCTATGCTAGGCTTCCTGAATAAATCAATGCATGAAGAAAAATCATTTCAAAGCCAAAAAGCCATTTCGTTCAAAAATAGATTCCCGGAAGTTATTGATTTTGTAGCAAAGACAATTGAAAAACCATTTAGACCAAGAAATGTTGTAAATTTGGCGGTGTTAGACTCCATAATGGTGACTTTATTAGAAAACCCAGAATATCTTAATGATAATTTTTACGATAACTATTATGCTTTATTAGATAATTCTGTTTTCATAAATTGTACATCAACTTCCACTGCTGATGTTGCCGTGTTACAGATGCGATTCGAAAAAGCAAAGGAGTACCTTTCGAAATGAAACAAAGTTGCATCAGCGAATTTTTCGAAAAAATTGACGTTCTTTATCGGGAGTTAAACAATTTAGCTCCCGAGACTGATATAAAAAGAAGTAAAATAAGAAACGAATTTTCTGGATTGATGGTTGTATCTCTTGCAGCAACGTATGAAAACTGCGTAAAAACAATCTTAATAAATTATGCGGATTTTTATCACGATAAATTTTCTCATCAAGTAGAGCGAAAATACAGCTATCTAAACAGTAGAATAAAATTTGAAACCTTAAAGGAGTATCTTTCTCATTTTGACGGTGATATTACTTACTTTGAGAGCAAAATTCAAAAAGCCACTGTAAAACTTCGCAATGAAATCAATAAAACTTATGACCAAATATTAACCTGGCGTCATTCATATGCGCACACGCACAACAATGTAACGTCTTTGAATGATGCTTATAAAGCTCACAGATATGCAAAATATGTTTTATATTCTTTTGAAGATGCTCTGATTGGACATTTAAAAAGGAACAGCACGAGATTGATAAAGGTATTCCACACTAATGCAATTAAGGCTTTTTCTGCTTTAGAAAACAATTGTGAAATAATTATGGAAAAAGCAGAAAAAGATCCTAAATATAAAAAACAATTCGAAGATGCATGGTTTCATTTTTTGACCGCATATAAATTCAAATGTGCATGTAATGAAATAATCACAAAATTACCATCTTGCTCTCTTAGCGATTTACCACATTTTGTCACTATAGCCCAAAGCTCCGCGATTGAATGCCAGCAGGCATCAAAGTTATGTTCGTCGATAAAAAAATCAATTGATTGAATTATTTTTTAATTTAAGGTTTTCTAATTCTTTACGGCCTAAGCTTTTTAGCCAATTGCCCAAACTGACTCCCTCATGCCTAGCAGCCTCTTCAAACTGCGCCTTCAACTCCGGCGTAATACGAATCTGGAAAGTCGGAGCTTTTCCGGATTTAGATTTGTTAGGGTCGCGTTTAGCTGTTGACATGTACGTACCTACAAGAGCAAGATATCTTCACTGAGGTACGTACCTTAACATACGAAAACCTCAAATTGAAACGCCCTCGCCCAGTGCTCGCAACACCAGACGAGAGCTAACCTCACCAACTATCAAGGAGTTGATTATGGCTGATTCGCATTCTACCCCAAATACCGACCAATCCGGAACCGAGCATTCGTTAATTGTGGGATACCGCCCGAATGTATACGACAAATCTACGCCGAGAATCATCCTTTCCGGAAAGTGGCTGCGCGCGGCGGGGTTTGATACCGGACAGCAGGTCACAGTAAAGGTCATGAAAGGGTGCATCGTACTGGTGGCGTATAACGAGCAGGAGCAGAGGTTGCAGGACGATTATAAAAGGACGAAGGCAAAGCTCACCGAGATAGAAGACGCGCTTGCAGCGATTCAAACACAGCTTCCTGGAAAGCACCTCGCAAAATCAAATACAAACCACCTGGCGTAGCGACTATTTCTGGCATACTACGAGCTTACAGACATTACCCTTATGAAGTATTTCTGATAAGGGTTAACGGGTCGAAAATGCAGTTGTTCGGTTTTATCGAACAACTGCCAGCGAGGCAGCCAAGTGAAAACCTTAAATGAAGTGATTGCGTCACGCTCATCGGAAAGCCAACAGCGCATTCAGGAGATGGCAGAGGAAATGTTCCTCGAAACCGGCCTGCAACTTCTGCGTGAAGAGCTTCAGCTCTCGCAAAAACATGTCGCCGATCTTATGGGCGTAAGTCAGCCTGCGGTAACACAGCTGGAGCAGCGTGGAAACGATCTGAAGATTGCTACGCTTAAGCGTTACATCGAAGCGATGGGCGGAAAACTTTCCATCAACGTGGAACTTCCCACTGGCAAGCGGGTTGCGTTTCATCTCTAGCGCGATGGTATCCACAGTTAATGGCGCAACCACATAAGCCGCATTTTACATCCACGTCAGACATTCAGTTCTGCGACGTGCGCCATACGCCAGGCGTACAGCCATACTCCATCTGGAAATGACGAATAAAATGCGCGCAGTCGCTGAACCCCATCCGCTGCGCAATATCCGTCACGCTTTGCTGTGAGTTCTTCAGCAGCCAGCAAGCATAGCGCAGCCTGGCGCTGCGGATAAACTCGCGGGCCGTTTTGCCAAACTCGGCGGTGAACAGCCGGTTAAGCTGGCGTTCACTCAATGCCACTTCTCGCGCAAGCCCGGCGGTTGTGAGCGGCCGGGTCAGGAATTGTTCTATCAGCATGACGGCGCGACGCAGCCGGCAGTCGGGGATCAACGCCAGATTCGCCGGGCGGGGGGTGGCAATTTCATGCGGGACGAGCGACAAACGCTGGCAGGTGGTGCTGGCGATATCATCCCCGGCATGGGCGCGGATAAGCTCAGTTGCCAGCGTCAGGGTGGAAATGCCGCCCGGGCAGGTCAGCACATCGCCATCATCAATAAAGTCATACCCTTGCTCAGCGTAGACCAGCGGGAATGCCTGTCGAAACGCGTCCAGGTGGAAAGGATGTATAGAGGCTCTTCGTTCATTCAGCAATCCTTCCTGCGCGAGGACAAAACTGCCGGTGCCAATGCCAATAAGCGGAACGCCGGCATGGTGGGCATACGCCAGATATGCTTTATCTCCCCGATACCCTAAATCCAGATACTGCAATTCACCGCCGATAACCGCAAGGTAGTTAAAACTTTCCGGCGGGGCATGAGGGGAATCCGGTCTCATGATTATTCCCGCATTGCTGATAATCGGGATATCAGGAAACTCACTTATCAGGCTGATTTTAAATGCTAATTTATCCTGCGCTTTCGCTGCATAACGCAGCGCTTCCAGCAATCCAGATACCGCCAGAAGTGAATAACGGGGCCATAATAACAACCCAATATGCAGACACTTTGCCGGTACTGATTTCCCCCCATCGGGAGAGTCAAATACAGTTTTCATTTTACTTGCCAAATTTAAAATTAATTACATTATCGCAACATGAGATGTCGCACTTTATATTTCTAAGGTAATCCTGATATTTTAAATCAAGCATAAATGAGACGGGAGGAAAATATACTGTTTTTCTCGTTTATATCATTCTTTTTTTGTTCCCCGGCACACATATGTCGGTAATGTTCCTAACGTAAAGATATAGTTACCATTATGTTGTTCATTGATACGCATATAAATACTTTTTCCTGGATACACAAAAAATTGCGGTTCGTATTTTTCCAGCCAGCGGTCTTCGACATTATCGTCCGGGAACGTCATGTTTTTTTCTGAGGTCAGCAAATACAGGTGATCCTTTCGCTCCACCCGGAAGGAAATTTTTCTGTCGATGGTTTTACCCGGATCGCTCTGCGCGCGGGCATTCATGCTCAGGGTACCGAATTTCCCGTCAAAGTTATAATTCAGCCAGACCGTTAGCGTCTCATCCGGATGGTGCTGTACCAGATTAGCCTGGCATGAGAAAGGCTGAACATAGGAACGGTGCCACAGGTAATAGCCCATCAGCACGCCTGCCGTGACGAGGCACGTCGCAATGAGGTACAGCATCTGCCGAAAACGAGTCATGCTAGCTATCCTTCAGGAAATAATCAGATATACAGCGGTTCGGTTCTTTCATGGGCCGATCGCAGCGAATAACCGACGCACGGGGCAGCAGAGCGTACCAGCTGATGTAAACCCAGGGGTATTGCGCGCATTCAGCCTTGAATTGCTCCACATAGGTCAGCGCGGAGGCACGTTCAGCGTGGGTCTGGATGTCGTTCGCAAGATAAACGCGACAGGCGCCGATGGATGCCGCGAAGCGGTAGTCCTCAACAAAACGATTTTCCCTGGCGTTCAGATACGCCGTCACGCCTGCCACCGCCAGCACGAGCAATAACCCTATGACCACAGCCATCCAGCGCGTGTGCTTTTTAGCAACAGGGGCTGCTGGCGCGGGAGTTATTGACGCCTCCTCGAACGCCGGTGCCTCCACGCACTGTTCATCAACGGGTTGAGCCGCGGCAGGCGAAGGCTCTCTGACGGTTATTTGCGTATCGCTTGCCAGCGTCAACCCAATGCGGGGAATGGTAACGATAGGGTCAGTTTCAAAACCAATCTTTTTGAGCCCTTTACGCAGGATTGAGATGTTCTGGTAATAGGTATTGGAGGAGACAAGCATGCCACGGCTTTGCCAGACAATATCCAGGAACTCTTGCTGAGTGACAATCGACCCTGCTCTGTCGATTAATAGCAACAGGCATCGGCCTGCTGGCGAATTTAACACAACCACGCGGTCAGGATTGTTGATATCACGTAACGTGCTGGCCGCAGGATGAAATTCGACGATATTATTTATTATGTAATGCTTATGCATAGGGGCAGTATGAATTCTCCGGTTAACATATGTTGAACCTGAGTCACCGCATGTATGTGATGACAGTCGCGTCGGGATCAATGTGACTGATTAAAGGCACGCTGTATATCTCAGCAATTGGCGAAAAATCCTATTTTATATTGCTTCTCTTAAGCTTCACTGAACCTGCATAAGTACTCAACCCTTGCAGAATGCGGCTTGCAGAGCCGCCGTATCAGCATCCTCTCCCGTTATGATGTTTTATGAAGTGAATTTTCGCTCACGAGAATTATCTGACTACCAGCAGCATCTCAATATTCAGAACCTCTCCTTTTGGTGCACGGCTCGCCTCTTGACATTGACGAATCCCTACATAAAAAAAGATTGTACGCCACGGACATCCGTGTCCGAAATATTCAGCACCCTGAAGGCTTAACTTTTCTTAACCTGAGTAATATCAATAACTTTTAACTGTTTCGTATACTATCCAACCACCTTTTCATCAGTTTTTATCGATGATAACACTCGTAAATTGTTATCCCCCGTCAGCAACTTCACACCCGCACTGACACCAGAAGACAAACTCCTTACAAAACATTTATCAAAGCTAAATTTTCATGAAAAATTGCGGTTATCATAATTTACAGAAAGCGAAGCGGAATAAGACCAATCAGAGGGAAACGTCGTAACCGGTCTCGATCTTAGTAATTAATACAATTTTAGATTAATTCAGATTACCTCTTTATTGGCCGACGTATAGTAGGCCTACACTATGCAATACGTCATTGCTTCGAGAATACTGGCGATAACGCTGTATATAATTCGCCTGATTACTATTATAAATCGAGGGGATAACATGACGCACACTACCCAAATAACACAGCATATTACAGTTGCACTGATGGGCGGCGATCATTATGCAAGAAATGGCATTAAAACGTTATTAAGCAGCATCCGCGATGACCTTCAGATAAATATCGTAGAAGGAGGTTATCACGAACTGGATAAGGTACTGTCGTCGATTCGTATCGATATCTTATTTATATCAGGCGCAGAGAAATATCATACAGGGTATGACTCCCTGAAATATTTAAAAAAAATCAAGGCCGCACATCCCGAGGTGATTATCTGCCTGTACTCCACCTCTGCCCATTGTCTGTTATGGGTCCGGGAAAATATTGATGCCTATATCTCGCTACAGAACACGGTTTATCAGTGGCGGATGAAGCTAGCAAAAATGGTTGATAGCCATTATCGGCCCCAAAAGCAGCCAGCGGCGTTATCGCTGACGCCAGGAGAAAGGAGGGTATTAAAGGAACTCAGGAACGGACTGGATATACGTTACATCGCAGAACTGGAGAAACTTTCTTATCGCCGCGTGAGCGCCTTAAAAAGCTCAGCAATAAGAAAACTCGGGCTCAGGAATAAGACAGATTTGCTGGTCTTTTTAACCAGTTAGACCTGCCGCTTTCAGAGCAAATCTCGTAATAAAAAAAACCAAGGAACTATGAAATGAAAGCACGCCTTACTTGCCATTCTCTGCTGGCATTAAGCATTGCCGCCCTGCTGCCAGCGGGCTCAGCACTGGCCGCTACCACCAGCGGCGGCACGGTCAACTTCAGCGGTAAAGTGGTGACCTCCGCCTGCGCCATCAGCGCTGGCAGCGCCAATATTGACGTCGACATGGGTGAAGTGCGTACCGCAACGCTTGCCGCCGCAGGCAGTGAAGCCAGTACCGCAAAAACCTTCGCCATTACGCTGGAGGATTGCGAAATCGCCGATACCTCCGCTTCCACGGAACAGAACCCCATTGCCGCAACGACCGTGGCTATCACCTTCACCGGTACGCCGGACAGCACCGATGTGAATAGCCTGGCCGCGGGCGTAAACGGCGGTGCCGGCTCGGCGCAGCATGTCGCTATCCGTCTTTATGACGAACAGGGCAACGTCGTAAGGCTGGGTGAACCGGCAGCAGCCATCCCTCTGCGTAAAGGGGAAAACACCCTCAACTTCAGCGCGAAATATTACTCACCGCAGGGCAACGCCACGGCGGGTGATGCCAGCGCGGTCGCAACCTACACCGTGACCTATTCGTGATCTTCAGGCCCGGCCTGTTGGTCGGGTCTGACTCAGATTCAGGAGATGCACAATGCGCGTAAACACATGGATTTGTCTGGCTGGCACGTTATGTTCATCCGCTGTGTATGCAGGCGGCGTGGGGTTGGGCGCAACGCGGCTGGTCTACGCAGGCGCGACGACGCAGACGATGATGCAGGTAAGAAATACCCATCCTGATGCCACTTTCCTGATCCAGTCCTGGATGGAAGACGAGAAAGGGAGCCGTACGCACGACTTCGTCATCACGCCGCCGCTGTACGTTATGAAACCCGCCAGCGAAAGCGCGGTGAAAATCATGTTCAGCGGCAAAACCCTGCCAGACGATCGCGAAACGCTGTACTGGATGACGGTCAAAGCCATCCCACAGCAGATTAAAAACGGTTCCGGCAATTCACTGCAATTTGCCTCAGCCAACCGCATCAAGGTCTTTTATCGCCCTGAGTCGCTCCGGGAAGGCGCAGGAGAGGCATGGAAAAACCTTGCTGGCGCATACCGCGCGGGGAAGGTCACGCTGACCAACCCAACGCCGTATTACCTCACCACCATTAACCTGAAAATTGATGGCAGGCCGGTGTCGCCCGTCATGGTGCCGCCGAAAGCCAGCGTGACGCTGGCAGACACCTTCAGCCAGGCGAGCAGCCTGAGCTACCAGACCATTAACGATTATGGGGCCTGGACGCCCGTCATCCGCACGTCGTTGTCCCAATAATAAAAACGGTAAGGCGTGACCACATGAAAATAAAAATCCTGTGCGCCACGGCGATCGCCCTGGTGATTCGGCAAGCCGTGGCTGCCGAAAGCGAGCTGCACTTTAATCCTGCGTTTCTTAACGGCGAACAGGCAAACAGCGCCGACCTCGCCTGGGTCAACGCCGGGAGCGCGTTGCCGCCGGGCGAGTACAACCTTAACGTATACATCAACACCCAGTTCGCGTTCACAGGTAACGTCACGTTTCGCGCCGCTGAAAATGCCTCCGGTGAAGCCCTGCCGTGCCTGACGCCTGCGCAATTCGCCGCACTTGGCATCGATAGTCGTCAGGCGAAAGGGGGTGAGCTGTCGCCTGCGCAGCGCTGCATTTTTTTAACCCAGTCGTTCGCCGATACCCGGTTTGATTTTGACCAGAGGACGCTTACCCTCAACTTCACCGTACCGCAAAGCGCGATGCGCACTCTGCCGCGCGGGTACGTCAACCCGGAAAGCTGGGAATCCGGCATTACTGCCGCGTGGCTGAACTACGTGGTCAATGGGGCGAATAATGCGTATCGGGGCGAGACGCGCACGCGGGAACAACAGCTGTTCGTGAGCCTCAACAGCGGCGCCAACCTGGGCGCATGGCGGCTGCGTGACTTCACCACGTGGACTAAAGGGAGTCACGAGCTTACCCACGTGCAGACCTGGCTACAGCGGGATATTCGCGCCCTGCGTGCTCAGGCTTATGCCGGTGAAACGTTCACGTCATCTCAGGTGTTTGACGCCGTTGGCCTGCGTGGCATCGCCCTGAAGACCGATGACAACATGTTGCCCGCCAGCCTGAGCGGTTACGCGCCAGAAGTGCGTGGCATCGCGCGCAGCAACGCCACGGTGACGGTTCGCCAGAACGGTAACATCATCTATCAAACCTCCGTTCCGCCGGGCGCGTTTGTGCTGAAAGATCTCTATCCGACCTCTTCAGGGGGCGATCTTGCGGTCACCATTCAGGAGAGCGACGGCAGCCAGACGCAATACACCCTGCCCTTTGCCAGCGTGCCGAATCTGGTGCGTAACGGCCAGATGAAATATGCCCTGGGGGCGGGGAAATACCGTCCGACGGGCAATCAGCAGTCACCCTCCTTCGCGCAGGGCGAGCTGTTCCTGGGCTGGCGATATGGCCTCACGTTTTATGGCGGGGCGCAGTTTTCCGATCGCTACAACGGCCTGGCCTTCGGCATCGGGCAGAATCTCGGCCGCTTTGGCGCGTACTCCCTCGACCTTACCCATGCCCGGAGCCAGCTGGCCGATAATCAGCGCTACACCGGTGACTCGGTGCGCCTGCGGTACAGCAAGCTGCTGAACGATACCGGTACGCGGGTTAATTTCTTCTCGCTGCGTTATTCAACGGAAGGGTTTTATACCCTCAGCGATACCACTTACAAAGGCATGACGGGCGGAGCGCCAGAACAGACCTTGGAAGATGATGGCACCGTCACCACCCGCTACGACACGCTTTACAACCTGCATATGTCGCGTAAGGCAAAAAATCAGCTGCTGCTGTCACAGCCGATGGGCGAATACGGGGCGCTGTCGCTGTCATGGGATCAACAAACCTACTGGAATACGTCAAAAACCACGCAGAGCTTGCAGTTCGCGTGGAACGCAACGTTTCGTAACCTGTCGCTTGGCATCAGCGCCCAGCGTAGCGCAAGCCTGTACGACAACAAGAAAGACAACATCGTGGCGTTATCCCTGTCGGTACCGCTGGGTAACCCGGCGCTGTCGACCCGCCTTCGTTTTACCACCACCCATGCGGATCCCGCCGGCACCACCGCCAGTACGGGCATAAGCGGCTATCTGCCGGGACAGGAAGATCTTTTCTATAGCGTCAACCAGCGCTACAGCGCGCAGCAGCACTACGGCGGCGATGCCGCGCTGCAATACGAGGGCGCGTGGGGAGACTACAACCTGGGCTACAGCTATTCCGGCGACGCCCGCAACCTCAGCTACGGGATGAGCGGCGCTGCGGTGCTGCATGAGGATGGCCTGACGCTGAGCCAGCCGCTCGGCAACACCAATATTCTGGTGAAAGCCCCGGGCGCCAGCAACGTCGCTGTGCTCAACCAAAAGGGCATCAAAACCGACAGCCGGGGCTATGCGGTGATCCCGTACGCCACGCCGTATCGCGTCAATCAGGTTGCGCTGGATGTCACCACCGTGGGCAATGACGTGGAGCTTGAGAACGCCATCGCCAATAAAATACCCACCGACGGGGCGCTGGTTCGCGCCACCCTCACCACGCGTCAGGGGGCAAAAGCGATGTTTATCGTGCGTCACGCCAGGGACGTGCTCCCCTTCGGCACGCTGGTCTCGTCAGAGGATGACAACGCCAGCGGTATCGTCGGCGATGGCGGCAGCGTGTATCTGACCGGCCTGTCCGCGAGGGGAACGTTACGTGCCGTGTGGGGGCGCAACAGCACCCAGCGCTGCACGATCCACTATGCGTTGAACCCGCAGAATTATCACGCCCGCACCGGGCTTTATTCCCAGGAGGTTCTATGTCAGTAACCCTTCGGTTCCTCCCGTTGATCCTGCTGCTGTTCATCACCGTCCCCGTGCGCGGCTATGACGTGCTGGTTTCCGTGACCGGCAGTGTGATCGGCAATACCTGCATTGTCGCGGAAGATTCAAAGGAGCAAGACGTGCCGCTCGGAACCGTCGGCATGAAGCAGTTTAGCGAGGCGGGTGCGGTCAGCCCTGTTAAAACGCCCTTCACGCTCACCCTGGAAGCGTGCGGTCCCACCTTTGCTGGCGTGAAAATCCGCTTCAGCGGCACGCCGGATGACGAAAACCCGCAGCTTCTGAAAGTTGCTGACGGCGGCGCGACCGGCGTGGCGGTGCAGATTCTGGATAAAGACGGCGAGCTCATCCCGCTGGACACGCAGACCACCTCCTACGGTGCGGCGGGGGATGACAGCGTAAAAATGACCTTCTATGCGCGACTGGCCGCCACGGGTGCGCCGGTCAATGCCGGAGACGTTTCGGCAGTGGCGACCTGGACGACGGAGTACCAATAATGCGTTTACTGTTTTTAGCCCTGTTATTCATGACGTCTCAGGCGTTTGCCCTCTCCTGGACATCGGATATCACACTTTCACCCACGCCCATGTCCTGGTCAGGCCCGGCAGATTCCATCGTGCCCGGAAAGACGATCGGCTCTGAATGGAGTGCAAGCGCGAGCGTATCGGAAGTGTTCTGGTGCGGCCTGGTATTTACCTGCTCCAAAGGTACGCTGGAGCCGAGCAGCAGCGTAACGGCCACCGGCATCACGGTGATTCTCGATGGCGCCAGTTACATGGTATTTGAAACGGGCGTGCCCGGCATCGGCTTCATTCTTGGGCTTAAGGATTATAACGGGACGACCTATGTCCCGATGCAGGCGGGCATTACGCAGAGCTATCCGGCCGAGGGGACAAACGGGTACGCCACCACACTGGGCTGGTCGGCAAAAGTGACGTTTATCAAGACCGGCGTTCCGCTGAAATCCGGCGTATACCAGACCCCAACCATTAACGCGGCGATCCTGACGGCCTATAACAACGAAGTGAAAACCGCACAGGTGATCATCAACCCGACTACCATCACGGTGACGGCAAGCGGCTGCACGGTGGGAACGAAAAGCACCAACGTCAAACTGGGCACCATTGACGTTCACACGCTGCCCACCGTAGGCAGCACCTCGCCGTCGGGCGAATTTAACGTCAGCCTGACCTGCGATGAGAACGTGGCGGTTAACGCCGTGATGACCGATCAGACCACGCCGTCAAATACCTCGTCGGTCGTGACGCTGACCGGGGACTCCACGGCCTCCGGCATTGGCGTGCAGTTCTTCTATAACGGCACCGGGCCGCTGATGATGGGGCCGGACAGCTCGGCCGCAGGCACGACGGGACAGTTTTTCATCCAGACCACCAGCGCAGCACAAACGCTGTCGCTGCCGTTCCAGGCGCAGTACATCCGAACCGGAGAACTGGTCCCCGGCTCGGCTAACGCCCTGGCGAGCATTACGTTTTCGTACCAGTAGGTCAGTGTTTAACCCACACCAGCTGATCGACCCGGAAGCCCAGACCGCGCGCGGTGTTCAGGTAGTCCTGTTTTACCGCATCCGGGATGGTCGGCGTACGCGATAAAATCCACAGGTAGTCGCGGTTCGGACCGCTGACCAGCGCGTACTGGTACTTATCGTCCAGCTTGATCACGTTATAGCCGCCGTAGAACGGGCCGAAGAACGACACCTTCAGCGCGGCCGTGGTGGGTTCGCCGGTAAAGTACGCCTTCCCTTCGCTCTCATTCCACTTGTTCTTCACCGGATCGTAGCCGCGGTTAAGCACGCTGATCCCGCCGTCGCTGCGCGTGCCGTAGGTCGCGGTAACCTGTTCCAGACCGCGCTCGAAGCGGTTTTCCAGTCGGGCGACTTCATACCATTTGCCGAGATAGCGGCTGGCATCAAAGCCGGTTAGGGGCTGCACGCCTTTCGGCGGCGTGGGAGATTTACAGGCAACCAGCGTCAGCGCAATGGCGACACCGGTGACAACAGGCCATAGCCTCATGAGAGCTCCTTTCATTTACGCGGTTGGATGTTAAGTGTAGTGCACCAATGCGGCGCTTCATCCCGTCGGGAAATATTCGTAGTATATTGAGATTATTCCTCCTCTTCGGATGCAGACATGGCTTACTCCATCGGCGAATTCGCCAGACTCAGCGGCATTACCGCCACCACGCTCCGGGCGTGGCAGCGACGCTATGGCTTGCTCAAGCCCGAGCGTACGGACGGCGGCCACCGCCTGTACAGCGATGAGGACGTTCAGCAGGCGCTGAAAATCCTCGACTGGGTAAAAAAAGGCGTACCCATCGGCCAGGTAAAATCCCTGCTGGAACGCCCTGCTCCGCGCCGCGCCAATAACTGGCAAACCCTGCAACAGGCCATGCTGCAAAAATTGCAGGAGGGCAAAATCGAATCCCTGCGTCAGATGGTTTACGACGCCGGGCGCGAATACCCGCGGCCAGAGCTGGTGGCTAACGTGCTGCGTCCGCTACGCGGCCAGATGTCGGCCAACGTTGCCGCCGCCATGACCCTGCGTGAGATCCTCGACGGCATCCTCATCGCCTACACCTCGTTTTGCCTTGAAGGCGATAAAAAAGCGCCGGGCGATAACATTCTCATCAGCGGCTGGTATCTGAACGACCCGTGTGAGATCTGGCTTGAAGCCTTAACGCGCACCGGCCAGGGCCACCGCATCGACATACTGCCGGTTCCCCCTGCCGCGCTGGCCCCGGAAATTTTCCCGGACCGCAAATGGCTTTTGGTCACCAGCGGCAAGCTTAACGCCGCACGGAAAAAGCAGGTTGCGCAGTGGCAGCAGCAGGTTTCCCTTGAGGTCATTATCCTCTGATTATTTTCTGCTGTGGCAATCTTCACGAAAAGTTGAATATTTTTTCGCGCAGCGAGTGCTAACGTTTTCCTGTCAACGACAACTTAACAGGAAAACACGATGAAAAAGACACTCCCTCTGATGATGCTGGCTTCAATGGCTTTCGCTCCTGCCGCGTTCAGCGCTCCGGCAGGCACCCTGAGCGTGCACGTTCTGGACCAGCAAACCGGTATGCCGCCTGCGGATGTAACCGTCACGCTGGAGAAGCAGGAGCAGAACAAGTGGACCCAGATTGCCAGCGGTAAAACCGACCACGACGGGCGCATCAAATCGCTCTATCCGCAGGATGAGGACATGGTGCCAGGCGTGTATAAAGTGACCTTCAAAACCGCAGATTACTTCCACGGTAAAAAGCTGGAATCCTTCTTCCCGGAAGTGCCGGTGCTGTTCACCGTCACCCGCACCAACGAAAAACTGCACATCCCGCTTCTGCTTAGCCAGTACGGTTACTCGACCTACAAGGGCAGCTGATTGCCCTTGATTTTAAAGCAGATTAAAAAATAATCTCGCCAATACTTGGACAAACTTGCATTGTTGTGTAACTTTTAGATATGAGATCGGGAGGTGCACACCATGACAACGAAACCTGTGCTGGGTATTAGCGGATGTTTGACCGGTTCCGCCGTTCGCTTTGACGGCGGGCATAAGCGTATGGGCTTTGTGATGGATGAACTGGCTCAGTGGGTTACTTTCCGTCCGGTATGCCCGGAAATGGCGATTGGCCTGCCAACGCCTCGTCCGGCGCTGCGTCTGGTGATGACCACCCGCGGCGAGACAGAAATGCGTTTTAGCAAAGCGCCGCATGATGACGTCACGCAGAAGATGGCCGCATTCACAGCGGATTATCTGCCGAAAATCGGCGATCTGTCGGGCTTTATCGTCTGTGCAAAATCCCCAAGCTGCGGCATGGAGCGCGTGCGGCTGTATGATGAAAACGGCAACCGGGGCCGCAAGGAGGGTGTCGGGCTGTTCACCGCCGCCCTCCTTGACACTTTCCCCTGGCTGCCCGTCGAAGAAGATGGTCGCCTGCACGATCCGGTGCTGCGGGAAAACTTTGTAGAGCGCGTTTTCGCCCTGCATGAACTGAACATGTTGCGTAAAAATGGCGTGACGCGCCGCGCCCTGCTCGACTTCCACAGCCGCTATAAGCTACAGCTTCTGGCGCACCATCAGGCGGGCTACCGTGAAATTGGCCCGTTCGTGGCATCACTGCATGAGTGGGACGATCTGGACGCGTTTTTCGTGGCGTATCGCGACAAGCTGATGACGATCCTGAAAAAACCCGCTTCGCGGAAGAACCACACCAACGTGCTGATGCACATTCAGGGCTATTTCCGTAACCAGCTGAACAGCCGCCAGCGCGGAGAACTGCGTGATGTGATCCTGCATTACCGTGACGGCCTGCTGCCGATCCTCGCGCCGCTGACGCTGCTGAAGCATTACCTGGCTGAATACCCTGACCGGTATCTGATGACGCAAAACTACTTTGATCCCTATCCTGATGATTTGGGTCTGCGTCTGGCCGTTACCTGATGAGAAAGAAGCGAAGGCCCCATTGACCCACAGAGGCCCAAAGCTGTACCCCGTTTAGACGACACCCTCACTGTCGTCTTTTTTTTTGCGCTCAGCGCAAAATACTGTAATTCTGTACAGGTTACGATTGCACAGCGGAGTACCCCGATGATCAAAAACCTGCATATTCAGAACTACCGCTCGATTCGCGATATGTCGCTTGAGCTGGAGCAGCTCAACATTGTGTTCGGCCCCAACGGCACGGGAAAATCCAATATTTATAAAGCGATTTACCTGATGCACAGCGCGGCGCAGGGGCAATTCTCCCAGGCGCTGGCGAACGAGGGCGGCATTTTGAAGGTGTTCTGGGCGGGCAAAACCCGGAGCGATCAGCTGCGACGCATGAACCTGGCGGTGGAAACGGAAACGTATGAATATGAGCTCCAGGTCGGGTTCGTGGAAAAGCTGCCCTATCCGTCACAGTTTCAGCTCGACCCGGTGATCAAAGAGGAGTCCATCTGGCTGAGCGGGCAGCACCGTCGTCCGTCGTCACAGCTGATGAAGCGTAAGAATCAGGCGGTCTTCCTGAACAACGTGCATCACGAAAAAGTGACCCACAGCGGTACGCTGTATGAGAACGAGTCGGTGTTCGGGCAGCTCGGCGAGCCGCACCTCTACCCCGAAGTGTCGCAGATGCGCGAGTCCCTGCGTAACTGGCGCTTTTATCATGAATTTTCCGTTTCGTCCGGCTCGGCTATACGTGCGCCGCAGGTGGGCTTCCGCTCGCCGGTGCTGGCCAGCGACGGCGCGAACCTTGCCGCCGCGTTTCAGACCATTGTCGAAATCGGCGACGAGCTGCTGCTGATGCGCATTCTCGACCAGGCCTTCCCCGGCTGCGTGTTTTACAGCGACAACACCGGCGGACGCTTTCGCATGATGATGCAGCGCGAAGGCCTGAGCCGACCGCTGGAACCGGCTGAATTTTCCGACGGCACGCTGCGTTTTCTGTGCCTGGCGGTGGCATTGCTCAGCCCGCGCCCACCAGCCTTTATTGCCCTTAACGAACCGGAAAACAGCCTGCACCCGCAGATGCTGCCCGCCCTGGCGAGCCTGATTGCCGAAGCCAGTCGCTACTCGCAGATCTGGCTCACCAGCCACTCGCCGGAGCTGGCGCAGTTGATTGAGAAGCACCGTTCGTTTTCGCTGTATCAGCTGTCGATGGTGGAGGGGGAGACGAGGATGGAGCGGTTGGGGTAATTGCCAGGTGGCGCTACGCTTACCTGGCCTACAGGCGAGAACGAAACGTCTTACGCCACTCCGCCGGACTGACGCCAAAGCGCGCCTTAAACTGTTGCCGGTACGTCACCGCTGATAAAAACCCCACCTGCTCGGCGACGCTTTCGATGGGCAGGCTGCCGGACTCCAGCAGGATCTGGCTGCGCCGCAGGCGCTCGGTGGTAAGCCAGTCCGCAACGCTCATGCCCGTCGCCTTGATAAAATGGCGGGTCAGCGTGCGTCGGCTCATCGACACCACGTCCGCCAGCGAATCCAGGTTATGCGGCTCGGAAATATGCTCCTGAAGGTAGTCAATCAGACAGTTGATCCGCCCGTCGCGGGTATCTTTCGGCACAGGCTGCGCAATAAACTGCGCCTGTCCGCCCTCGCGGTGCGGCGGGACGATCATCCGGCGGGCGATCTGATTGGCGACGACGCTGCCAAAGCGCTGGCGGATGATGTACAGACAGCAGTCGAGCGCGGCGGCGGTACCTGCCGAAGTGATCATATTGCCGTCATCCACGTAGAGCGCGTTGATGTCCAGTCGAACGTTCGGAAACAGGGACTGGAACTGGCGTTCAAACTCCCAGTGGGTGGCGGCCCGTTTGCCATCAAGGATGCCCGCATAGCCCAGCACAAACGACCCAAGACACAGCCCAACGATTTCCGCCCCGCTGTCTCTGGCCTGCACCAGGCTGTCGAGCAGCGTCTGAGACGGGCGCTCCAGCACGTGCTGCCAGTAGGGTACAACCACAATTTCAGCCGATACGATTGCGGAAAAATCCTGCGTCGCGTGCAGGGCAAAACCGTCTTTCGAGGTCAGGAAACCCGGTTTTTCAGCGCAGATCGTGACGTTAAAGCGCTTTTCCCCGGATACCGTATCGCCAAATAAAATGCAGGGAACGGAGTAGTGGAACGGGCTAAACCCATCCACCGCGACAATAGCAACGTTAACAAGCGGCATCTGTCTCTCCTTTCCCCTTTAACACTCAGAATACAACGGTTTCGCCGTCCTGAGGAATGCTCACCGCGTCCCCAATCTCGTTGGCGTCAACATACTCGCGCAGCGCGCGGCGGGTCAGCAGGCAGTGGTTGATGGCTTCCATATGGGTGGCCACAATTTTGGCCTGTGGCAGCAGGAAATGCACGTTAAGGAGATCTTCTTCTCCCATGATAATCGGCCCAAACCCGATGACGTGGGCGTAACCGGCGTTGAGCACGACAACGTCCGGCTGGTGCTTTTGCAGATCGGCCGCAACCGCGTCGCGCCAGATGGTATCTCCTGCAATATAAAGCGTCTTCTCGTCGGGATGACGTAAGACCACGCCGCAGGCTTCGCCCAGACGCTCTGCCAGCTCCGGCACGGCGTAAGCGCGGTCGGTGCCGTGCTGGCCGCCATGCGTTTTCGCTATCCGGATATCGCCGAACGTCGTTTCATCGGTCATGACCGTCAGGTTGTTGAAGCCCTGACCGCGCAGCAGCGCGGCGTCGCTATCATTTTGCACGTAGATCGGCTTGTCTTTGGCGATCAGCTCAACGGCATACTGATCCCAGTGATCGTCATGGGTATGGGTGACGATCACCGCATCGGCGTCCAGCAGCGTTTGAACGTCAATGGGTAGCTCGACCATCGGGTTGCGAATATCAGCCCGCGCCGTGCCGGGAAAACCCGGGTAAGCGCCTTTCGGCGCCAGCATCGGGTCGATCAATAAGCGTTTTCCCGCGTAGGTAATCAGCTGGGTGGCATTGCGAATTTGCGTAATGTTCATGGGCTATCCTCCGGTTGGTATGAGAAGGAGAATAGCCACAGAACGCCGTTAAATATGTGGGCTAAAGGGCGATGATCGATGAAATCGGGTCAATCGATAAACCGCTTGCGCACCCTTTCCAGCGGCGCAATCAGCAGATTGATAAGCGGCTTACGATCGATAACGATATCGGCGTTCACCGTCATCCCGCCCATCAGCATGCGCTTTTTCTTGTCCGGGTCGGTAAACCAGGAGGGGACGCGCACCTTGGCCAGGTAGTAGTTCTGCCCTTCCTGTAGCGGGATCAGCGCCGAATGGGCATCAATATTGACCTCATAGAAATCGGACAGCGTTGCCTCCACCGAACCGTATTTGTCCACGGGCCAGGAGTCAAAGCGCAGCTTAACCTTATCGCCTTTCGCCACGCGCCCCACTCCCGTTGCCGGCACATACAGATACCCCTCCATCGTCGCCGCGGTATTTTTACGGATCACCACCACCACCTCGCTGTTTTGCGTAATGGCCCGACCAGGCGGGAAGTTAATCGCCACCACGTAGCCATCCGAAGGGGCGAGCATGGCCATGGTGGAACTTCCCCGGCTGGACAGGTTGCGATCGATTTCGCTGATGCGGTTTTTCACGTACAGCTGCTCTTCGCTCAGCGAGTCAATTTGCGACTGGGTGCTGTCGGTCAGGCTGGTTTTGCGTGCCTCAAGCTCAAGAATAGTGCTCTCCTCCAGCGTCAGGTTGAGCTGGGCGTTGAGCACATCGTTATGGCTTTTATCGAGATCCACTTTGGAGACATAGCCCTTCCCGGAGACGGATTTCCACGCCTCGTAGGTGTCGGTGCTGTTTTTAAGCAGCGCGCGCAGCTTCTTCACCTTATCGCGGGAAACGGCTATCTGCTTGTCGGTGAGAGCCAGCTGCTGCGCCAGGTTTTTGCGGTACGACGCAATAGAATCCTCAATGGCCTGAATGCGCTGCTCGCTGCGCTTTTTCTCCGCTTCCATCTGCTGGCGGTCAAACTGCACCACCGACCCCTGCTTGCCGCCATAGTCCTGCGACACGGTGAACAGCGGATCGTTTTCCTTCACGTACTGGCCGGGCCGGACGGCAAAATCAACAAGGGTTCCGGACTCTCTGGCGCGCACTTCCACATCGCCCTGCGCCGGGATCAGCACCCCGCGTGCCAGCGTGGTTTCCGAAAAGTTGAAAGCAATCGCAAAGACCAGCAGGCAGAGAAAAAAGGCGATGAACAGCGTCAGCACGGTTTTCAGCCGCGGCGCGTTGATTTGATAGCTTTTTGAGAAGTGGTGCGGGATTAGCGCCCGACGCTGTCGGCTTCGGTTTTTTAATTTCACGATATGTCATCCATGATAAATCACTGAAAGATCGTCCCATCCACTCCAGAGCGTGGGGGTTTTGCGCAGCGCGTTCAGCGTGTCGGCGGCGGCCAGACGGTAATCCTCTGGCGCATATGCCTGGCTCTCCAGCCCAAACTCTACCGCGTGCAGCGAACAGACCGGCAGCAGCGTTCGGACGCTGTAGCCATAGCGCGATAAAAACCGCGTGGAGACGTCCGTTAACCACGCCTTGCGATCGCCTGCCTGAATTGGGAACAGCGGCGCATCCGGCAGGCGTTCATCCATCAGCAGCACCGTCACCAGGCGCTGAGGGGCGAAAAACGAGCCGGCGCGCCGTCCGTCGTGCGCGGCCATCAGCTTGTGCAGCGCAGGGTGACGGGTAATAAACTGAAAGCGCACGTCGTCTGGCGCGGTGGCGAGCAGCGCATCCATAATCAGGCCAAAGCCCGCCCAGCGCATGCCCAGAAGCAGGGTGCGAGGCGAACTGTAAAACCCCTGCTCCTGCGTCCACTGCGCCACGTACGCATGCAGATCGAAGCGAACGTTGCGCGCCCACAGCGCGGGCGGGAAAATCTGCTCCACGAAGTTAAACCCGCTCAGCTCATGGGCGTTCTGATGCAGGAAATCAGCCGGCACATCGGCCTCCGGGCAGGGCATAAACTGGCTGTAGTTTTGCGCAATCCGGTTTGCCATTAAGGTGCGTCCGGCCTGGCGCGCGCAGAGTCGGGCATAGAGACGCGGCAGAAACATCATGGCGCACTCTCCCGCAGGGTTCCGTTTTCCATGGTATAGAGACGACCATGGCAGCCCACCACGTCCGGCGAGTGGGTGACAAACACCAGCCCAATCCCCAGGCTACGCAGGTTCGCCAGCACCTTTTGCGCGGTGGTCTTATCCAGGTTCGCCGTCACTTCGTCGCAGAGCAGTAGCTTAGGCTGGCTGTACAGGGCACGCGCCAGGACCAGACGCTGCATCTCCCCGGCCGAGAAAAAGGTGTTCCCCGGCAGCATCTCCGTTTCGTAACCGTGCGGCAAACGGGCGACGACGTGGTCCACTTCCGCCAGCCGACACGCGGCGATGACCTGCTCTTTATCCGGCGCGCTGTCAAAGCAGGCGATGTTGTCCAGTATCGAGCCGGTGAAGAGAATATCGTCCGCATGAACGATGCGGATGTGCTGGCGCAGCGAGGAGAGATCGCACTCCTCAATGGGGATCTTATTGATCCGCAGCGTGCCTGACGATGCCAGCAGCATGCCGGAGATCAGACGCAGCAGCGTGGTTTTTCCGGACCCGCTCTGGCCAACGATCACCGCCTCTTCGCCCTGCTTCAGGGTCATGTTGATATGCTGTAGCGTGGCCTCCCGGCCTGGATAAGCAAATGAGACATCCTCAAATTGCAGACAGACCGGCGAGGTGACAATCCGCTTCCCAAACTGGCTGGTTTCAGAGGGGGCATACAGCAGATCGCCCACGCGATCCAGCGGCCCCTTAAGGGCATTTTTGTCGAGCAGCTTCTGCGCCACCTGCACCATGGCATCGGAAAAATAGCGCTTGTAGCTGATGTAGGCGTACAGCATCCCGATGCTCATCTGCCCTTCCAGGATCAGCCACGCGCCAAAGCAGACCACCAGCAGCTGCTCGGCATTGATCACCAGCAGCGAAGCCACGTCAAAACGGGCCAGCAGCCGCTCTTTACGCATCAGCCCGGCGATGTGTTCGCGCTGGGATTTGTCCATCACCGCGTCCCGGGCCTGCTCCATATTGTTCGCCTTGAGCGTAATGATCCCTTTCTGCGTCTCTACCAGCAGAGATTCATACTGGGCGGTACGCTCGATGGAGTCATCCACGGCGCGTTGATAGGGGCCGATCAGCGAAAAGCGGATCAGGAAGAACACGCCCATCAGCAGCATTGTCAGCACCGCAATTTTGACGTTATACAGCAGCATAAACAGCAGGCTGGTCACGGCGATCAGGCTGGAAAAAAGAATTTGTACGTAGCCATTGCTGATGAACTCCGCGCAGGCGTGGAGCGATTTTTCAATAGCCAGCACGATGCCCGGCGGGCGCGAGCGGAACCAGCTGGTCTGGGTGCGCAGCATGTAGTGCCGCACGGACTGGCTTAGATCGTCATAGGCAATGTTGCGCATCAGGATCTCAAGCAGCTGCTTGAGGAATTTACCGATGACTTCAAAGATAAAGACGATAGCGAAGATCGCGGTGAGCAGGATCACCAGATCGCTGTCGCTGCGGGAAATGGCCTCATCCATTATCAGCTGCACGTAGGTGGGGCTCGCCAGCATGGTGATAAGGGTAAAAATACAGAGCACAAACAGCAGCAGCTGGCGCTGGAACAGGCTCGGAGATTTATTGGCTAACCGGCCAAGCGTGAGCTTTTCATCCGGGGATTTCTTTTCGAAGCTCGGCGTGGGCTTAAGCTCAAGCACATAGCCGGAAAAGAGTTTTTCCGCCTCTTTCAGGCGGTAACGACGCACGCCGCTGGCGGGATCGTGGACGGTCACGCTGCGGCTGTCGATCTTCACGATGACCACGAAATGGTTACCGCGCCAGAAGGCGATGAGCGGCAGCTCAGACGTTTCTATTTCAGTGATTTCGCCTTTAAGCACCCGGCCAGACATATTTTTATCGCTGGCAAGGGTCAACAATTCCGCCATTGAGGTTCCCGAATCGGCGGAAACGGAAATCTCCCGGCGCAGCTGGCTGACAGATACATGGTGCTCGTAGTGCCCCAACACCATTGCCAGGCAGGCCAGGCCACATTCGGTAAATTCATGCTGGCGAATAACAGGGGTCTTTCCCTGTTTTTTATACTGAAAGAGCGAAAACATAGTGATCCGTGGCTGAAATAAAAAAATGGCCCGGCAATGCGGGCCATGAGTGCTAAGGTCAACAACTTACGCGCTGAAGAAGCCGCCGATCAGACCGCCAACCAGGCCAAACGCACCGCCGATGGCACCGCCAATAACGCCTAACATCTGGCTGCCCGCGTTATAGCCCGCGCTTGCACCCTGAATAGCAGAGGCAATAGGATCCCAACCACCAACGATGGCCTGTGCTTTTTTGATGTCGATAACTTGCATGGTTTATTCCTTTGAAAAAATAAATTAGTTAAAGCTGCCGAAAATCGCGCCCACGAAGCCCATAGCACCACCCAGCACACCACCAACGATGCCACCGATGGAACCTAATCCAACGCTTGCACCCGTGTTCCAGCCCAGCTGTGCGCCTTTAATCAGGCCATCGATTGGGTTCAATGCACCACCGATAATTTCTTTCGCTTCTACGAATGAAATCGCTTTCATTTTTAGTCTCCTGTAGTAGTAAATCTTCAGCTTGTGCCGAAGGTTAATTTCCTTTTATGAAGGAAAGCGCTTGTTACGAACAGCTAGAAAGTGGAATGATCTTATTCCCATAAATAATCATTCGTCTTGCAGGCTGTGCGTAATCATCTATTTCCAGCCGTTGTCCCGGCGGAAGATATTTTGAGTCATTATATTGGGTACTGCACCCTTGTGAGGATACGTATTTGAAATACGTATTCCCGGTATTACTCACCACCCCGTTATTAAACGTATAACTAAATTGCCGGTTCCAGGGGCGGACTATTAATATAGCTTCAAGCGAAACCACCACATCCGACTGAATGCGTTGGCCTTTGCTCACTACAGCCCTTGCCTGAAGCGGCGTCTCGGTGAATTTGACGCGATAGTAGCGTTCTTTATTATCGTGCGGGCCGGTATAAAAAAACTTAAACCCTGCCCGCTCACCGCTCTCCAGCGTTAATTGTTTAGGCGAATACATGACTTCGCCATCTTTTATTTCAGTCTCTTTCCCACGCTCTTTTGGTACATCGACCTGAATGAGTGAAACTGTATAATTCTGACGTTCGCTTGTATCATTTTTTATGGGCTGAAAAACGACTTCTTTTTCTGGCAAAAAATCTATATTCAGACTTTCGATAATTAAAGCATTTGCTCCTGTAGAAATGAAGCAATTTATTGCAAAAATAGCCAGGAATTTTCCAGTCATAACATGTTTAATTCCAGGAAGCGCTGACATCAATTCGACCCTGAGCAGTAACTTCACCAAACCAGCTATTACCATCATAGGTGGTTTTCGAGACCGGGTTATTCATCACAAACTGCAATACCAGCGGCGTTTTCCAAAGCCACATGTCCGTCACTCCAGAGCTTATCTTCTCCCACTCTTCCGCATGGGTGGCAGGCGCCGGGATGGAGAGCACCTCGCCTTTACAGTTATGGGCCTTCAGCGTCTGACTCTTACCCAGCAATACGTTGCCGGGAATGGGCACGGTGAAGCCGTTTCCGCTAAAGGCACAATAGTCTGTGCCGTTCAGACTCTGGGTAGGCCCGGTAACTTTCACCGTCACTGCCACTGCGGCATCCTTTTGCGCGCCGCTGTAGGTAATGGTGTAGGGAATTTCAATTGGCGCTTCGCCAATTACCCCTTTTCCGGAGCCGCCAAGGCCGTTCGAATCCACGGTGTAGTCTGGGTTATCCGGCACGATAGCAAGCCCCGGCTGGATAGGATTAATTACCAGTCCGCTGCCAGGCTGGAAACAGAAGTCCGCCGCCAGCGTGCTGTTAGCAGGCGACAGGCACATACTGACGATATTGCCGATGTTACTACCATCCCCCGCCTGCGCTACGCTCAGAATTAACCCTTTAGGAATGAAGATCTTAAGATATGCTTTACCGCCATTTTTTTGCGGCGCGCTGATAAAGGTATTCGCCAGCACGCGGGTGTCGCTCAAAATACCGCCGGAGATGCTGTACCAGGTTTTCTCATCGAAGGTAATTTCCGCGGCAAGGCCCGTTCCGCCATTCATGTGCGACTGAAGCACGCTGTTAATGCGCGATGCGGTAAGCGCCAGACCAGGGCTGTAACCGGTAACGTCTTCTCCGATGAAGGTATACTCCAGCAGGTTGCACAGTACGCCCGATACCGTATTACGCGTATATTTGGTACAGGTATCCCCGGTTGAACCATCCACAATCGTGACCTCGCCGGTGATCGGATCAATCCCCAGATCCAGCGCTCTGGAGTTGGTCATGGTCAGCGTGCCCACTTTATGCAGCGTATTGGTCTTGCTGGACGTGGAATTTTGCGGCTTAGAGGTAATGGTCACCTCGTTGCCGGGAGCCGCATTGAGCAAATAGTCAAAGAACGGATCGCCCAGAACCCAGCGGCCATAGGCGGTAGCGGGTTCCATGATCGGTGGCTTCACCACCATCGACGTATCGGTATAGCTGGTCGTCGGGGTGTAGCCCACCGTACCGCAGCTAGATGAGCACGAGGTACCCTTGAAGAATGGCGAAGCGCTGGAGCCCGTTACGCTAAAATTGATGGTTAGCGCGCTGCCCGGAGGTCCGCTAAAGCCGTTGTCCGGAATATAGGTGGCAATCCCGTTATTCACCTTGTTACTCAGGCTTGGCCATTCCCGCGACCCATGTAAAAACGAGGCCGAGCTGGCGTTGAGGCTAAACAACGCCGCACTGTTACCCGTCCCGTTACTGTCCGGGTTATTGATGGCGAAATAAGGCAGCTGATCCGCCTGCGCTGCGGCGCTTATCAATAACAGATTAAGAGCGAATATCTTTTTCATCGTCACGTTCCTGCGTTCCTTTTGCTTCCTGCCAGACGTAATCGCCTTTTCCGCAGGAGATGTCCCCGAGCCACAGCGCACCGCGGTTAGACTCAATGTCCAGGCGCACTTCGCAGACGCTGTCGTCCGGCGTGGCGATGCTCAGGACAGGGTTGTTCTTATCAACGTCGATCACGAAGCGTCCGTCGTTTTCCGTCCGGGTCAGCCCGACGTGGTTTTTGATCTGCGTGGCGCCAATCGGATTGCCGTTTGCATCCACAAGACGGCCAAACAGGGTGACGATTTTCTTCACCTGCGGCTTCATCACCACGGTGTTGCCCGGATAAACGGTGATATGGCGACGCGCGTTCGCGCCAATCTCATAGCTTTCCGTACCGGTTTCACTGTTCATCACCTCCAGGTCATAAGCCTGGTATGCCGGCAGCGACAGCCAGGTTTTATCCCCTTTGATGCGTTCCGCGCGGCCGTTAAGCTTCAGGGTCAGTGCTTCATCAGGTTTGAGACCGGTGCTGACAATCACCCCTGCGCTTTCGGTGCCTTTCCCGGCGGCGATGGCCTCTTTGGACCAGCCCACGCTCCCGTCGCTGGTCAGCGTGGAGTTCCAGCCTTTGCTCATGCCGCTCTGAACACTAAGGATGTTGCTGTTCCACGGCGTATCGAAGTTCACGCTGCCGCCGCCGCTTACGCTGCGATCCTGGCGGCTGTTGAAGGCTTTCGACACGTTGGCGGTGGCCGATTTCAGGTAATCGCCCTCAAACTGGCGGCTGGCGCTGACGTTCAATGCTGTGCCGGTATCGCGGTTGTGGGAAACGCCAACCGACACGGTATTGCCGAGCGGTATGGCGAAATCGAGCATCACGTAACGATCTTTCTCTTCGTAATACCCGTCGTATTTGTTGCGCGACATCCCCACGCGCAGGCGCGCCGTGCCGTAGCGGCCAGCGTACAATCCCTGCGAGTAGTCCAGCTGATAGCGTTTATAGCGATAAAGGTCGTCCTCCTGGCGCATCAGGCTCAGGTTGCCCGCCGAGGGCAGGCCGAACGACGGCAGGCTAAACGAGGCGCCCCAGGTGTTGCCCTTGCTCTCATAGATGTCCAGGAACTTGCCGCTGGAGAGCTGTTCATGGGAGTACCAGACCGAACCGATCTGCCACGGCAGGCTAAGATTCATGCCATAGTTGGCGCGGTACGTTCCGTCGGAGGCCGCCATGGTCTGGGTATTCACCGAGAAATAGCCCGTCAGGTTCAGGGAGGCCCACAGCTCGCTGACGATGTGTTCCCGCATCATGTAGGTGGAAGCATTCCAGTCGACCATCCCGCTGCGCTTGCTGAACGAGGCCCCCACCAGCGACATGGTGTCTTTATGTTTGGTGTCGTAATCGTAGTAGTACGTGTCGTCCTGCTCGTTTTTGCGCTTCGCGTATTTTTTATAATTGACGACGGACTTATCGCGGCTATACATCCCGCCCCACATCTGCCAGCGCAGCGTTTCCGACACGTTGCTGGAGAACGGCTTATTGACGGTGTACATGCTGCGCGACACGGTGCGGCTTCCGCTTACCACTTCGACTTCGATGCTGTAGATCCCGTAAGGCAGGCCGCTGGTGTCAATTTCATGGTTACCGACGTCAAAGCGCTGAATGCCGATAAGCTGCCCGTCACGACGAATACGGGCCTCGCCCGCCGTCGGGAAATAGACCACCACTGGCGTCAGGGAGAGCGTGTTATCGCGCTTGCGCGAGTTGGCCTGGTTGCCCATGGAAACGCCGTAGACTTCACCGCCGGAAATGCCGCTGACGCTCGCCAGAGACTGCATTGCCCAGCCGTTCAGCATGCCTGCGGCGTAGCGCATACCCTGATAGTCGCGCTCCCACATGACCGCGTTCATCTGAGTGTCGCTGCTGCTCTCGTTGACGTAGCCAGAGCCGTCGATCAGCACATGATCAACGCCCATTGAGATCCAGTTTCTCGCGTTCAGGTAACCCGATGACCAGCTGTCGCCGTAGCCGCTCTCGGTGTGATACGCCCCGAGGTTGTAGGAAAAGGTGCCGCTCAGGTCGTCAGACTCCGGCGCATCAATGTCCACCTCACGCGGGCGAATATTCACCCCGTAATCGCTCTGCGACAGATTCAGCAACAGGCGCATTTTTTTCTGGTCCAGCTCGAACGCGGACCCCGCACTGACCGGAATGCGCATCTTATCGTCGAACTGCTTATCGTTAATGCTCTTCAATAACGTTCGCATCTCTTTTGACAGACGAATGCCGTTATCAGACTCCTGGACCTGAACATCCCTCAGCCCCAGCTTCATATCCTTCGCAAAGAGCGTCACGTCACCCAGACGAACATATTCGCTCGCCGTGCCTTCGTGGTTCCCTTGTTGTGCTGAATGTGGCCGCGTATTGACCAGATAGACGGGAATTTTGATCCCCTGCTCCAGCAGTGCATAAAGCGAGTCGGGAAAACGGTAATTAGCGATAACCACGGAGCTTGAGGCTGCATGCGCAAGCGCGGGCAGCGTGCCGGATGCGCAAGCCATCATCACCGGCAACACTAATTTATTTTTCACCATGCATCCTTACTTAACAGGTATGAACTGTTTCAGGTCCCATATTCCAAGATGAAAATGGTTATCCGTAACGTTGATATCCTCGATAGCGCGCGAGGTATCCGGCATCAGGTAGAAGTTTTTGGTACACGGCGTAGTCGGTGATTCCGGATTCGGCTTCAGGCAGGTCCCGGTCGCATTGACGCGAAACGAGGTGTTCCCTTTATTGGTTATTTTTCCCGCCACATAGACGAAGTCGATCTTCTTATCACGAGGCTGAACCACCAGAATGGTACTCACCACCGCGCGCGTCATCCCGGTGCCGTTTTTTGGCGAACCGCTGTCCACCTCTTCGCTCACCCCTTCATCCGTGAAGGTAATGCGGTAGTAACGCTCTTTGTTATCGGCATTACCGTGATAGTAAAATTTGACAATATTGCTGGTACCGGCGGGCATCACCATGCGCGTGGGCGTCAGCAACAGCTCGTCCACTTTCTCCGGATTAATGACGATCCCTTCATCCATCGGGCTGCTGATCCGCTGTGCGCGAACAGAAACAATACGCACGCTGTCTGCTTCGTTTTTTATTTCCTTGGCGGTGGAATCAGCGTCCGCTGGAATAATGGTGGTGACTTTTCCCACATTAATGGCCAGCGCGGAGGAAGAAATAAATAATAAAAATAAGAAGGCGGATTTGAGGTTAAACATGCTATTTCCCTAAACAGGGGCTTGCGCCCCTGGATCGATCAGGCCTTAGCCCCAGGTTGCGCGGAACGCAACGGCAACGGTACCTTCCCACAGGCTGTTGGTCAGGTCTTTGAACTCTTTCGTCGCGCCTGCGTTGTCCTGAGCGGAGTCAACGTAGAAGACGAATTTGTCCTGGCCGGTAATTTCGGTATCAGCCACCGCGCCAGCGCTGGTGGTCAGGTTCCACAGGCCAGAAGAAACGCCGGTGTTAGAAGAAGAATCAACCAGCGTGGTCCATGCGGTAGATTTTGCACCTACGGTGCCACCGATAGAGCCCAGATCGTTACCGCCCCAGCGCGCGCCTACCTTCAGTTTGGTCGCTTCACCACCCACGCTGAACAGCGTGTTGTTGGAATCGTCGAGGATGGCTTCAAGCTTGAAGCTGGTCGCCGTCGAGTGATCGCCACGGATAGCCACATCAAACAGACCGGTATCGGTGTTGAAAGATTTCGTGTTGGCGCTGTAAACGAAGTTCAGAGCACGCGTTGGCGTAACAACCAGGTCAGATTCGCTGTCTTTGGTCGCGGTTGCCTGCCAGGTAGCAGACGCCGTAGTTTCTGCGGCATTAACTGCGCTCAGCGCAGAAACAGACAGCAGGGAGCCCAGAACGATAGCGTTCAGTTTGTTCATTTATTTAGTCCTTCAAAAAAGAATCCACGTGTATAAAAAGGGGAGCCCCTTTTTCGAGGCGGAGTATAGACAGCCGCAAAATAACGAGGCAATACAGAAAAATTCACTCGGCGGTGCGCAACAATAAAAACATAAATAAATCTCCCGTATCTTATTGTTACGTATTGAGTAAATTACTCAACTTCTCGAGCGATAGATAAATATCGATTTTTCAGTAAAGAGAAATATCAGGACGTTGGAACAGCCACACACATCATTACAGGTAAAACCAGCCCCTTAATTAACCAGGCGTGCGGTTTAACGCTGGTAATATAGAAGAAGTTGATATTATCAAGTAACATTTCGTTTACAACACCATCCGGCGCTACATCATCTTCAGATTTATTCAGCTTTTTATCCTTAATATAAAAGATATTGCTTCCGTCGACTTTTTCTACGCTAAGCGTGTAATTCCTGTCAATCAGGTAGCTTTTGCCCTCTTTCTTTAGCACGCCTTTGTGAATAACCGTCACAACATCTTTGTTGTTAAACAGGAATAGCGTGGTTAACGACATATCGGTTAAATCACCCGTGGAATAGGTTTTCCAGGAAATGGTATCTGACTGGCAGCCAAACCCCTCATCCTGCGTTCTGGTAAAATAGACCCACACTAAGGCGATAACAGAAAGTACCAGTACGATACCGAACATGACACTCATTTTAGTCCTTGACATATTTTAACTCCCGGTCAGGCTTCTGTAAGAAATGCAGTTCTTATAATCGTCGATACTGTCCTGCTGATAACAGATAGCCAAAAAATAATTTTCTATCTGTGACTTTTTAAACCTGGAATAGTAAGCGTCGGCAACCTGGTGTTGACAGTCGGTATGTTGTTTTGCAAGGACCTCTTTTACGTGATTAAAGTAGTGTTGCCGCGGTTGAAACATATTCTTATCGATAAGGTATACCGTACACCTGTCCACTTTACCGAGCAGATGCATATCAGAATCTTTCAGGCTCTCGGCATAGGACACTCTCTGGTGCAACAGTAAAATAACGGTGCCAATAACGATAACCAGTAACAACGTGCACAGTGAAAGAAAGAGCGTATGCATCGATATTATTCGTTTAGGCGGATCGGCGTCTTTCTTATGCAGTAATGTATCAGCCTCTTCAGAAGCAGATTGTTCGCTAAGCGCTGACACAACCGGCGGCCTGACCGTGTGATGCTCAATATGCGCGGCAAGGCTGAAGCCCTTGCCGCGTATGGTTTTTATCAGCAACGGGTCGCACCCTAATGTTCGAAACGCTTTTCTGATTTCACTGACGGCAACGTTCAGACTCACCGAGGAGCCGGAGAAGCCATGGTCCTCCCAGACCTTCTTTATCAGGTCATCTCTGTCGAGTGTTTTACCATTGTTGATGATAAGTTCATAAAGCAGACGTCCCGCCTGGTTAGATAACTTAATGGATGACTCTTCCTCTCCATTAATCATGATCATACCGGCATCCACTTCATAAAGCATTGTAAGATCAATGAGATACTTCATATAATTATTACGCCATTGTTAAAATTTTGTGCATTTGCCAGGCAATAATAAGTCTAAAGTTTATGTGGTCAAGTCGCGTGATATTAATTAAGAGAGGAATTCATAAAGCTTCATTAATTAACGATTATTAATTCATTAATAAAAATCTTCGAACTTACGCATTTAGGTTAAAACATTAAAAAAAACGTCCAGACAAGATTATAATCTTAAACTTTCGAAGTTGTTGGAATAATGTTTTGTTGTGTACATTTTTAGTGCAACATAATATCGTCAAAGCACTTTCCCGCGTCGCCATGCGTCTAGCCGGTACATCAGGGACATGTGTAGCCGATTAACATTCATTCTAAATTACACAAATCTTTATGGAGTTTATCATGTTCAAATCGATCATGACCGTTTCACTTCTGGCTGCCGCTGTGGCTTCTACCAGCGCTATGGCCGCAGACAATTCGGCGGGTGGTATCATTAACTTTACCGGCGCAATTACCGATACAACCTGTACCATTAACGGTGGTAAAAGCGCGGACTTTACCGTTGCGCTTTCCCCTATTACGGTAAAAGATGCAGGCACCACGGTTGGCCTGATCACCAAGAATAAAAAATCTATTTCGCTGACCTTCTCAGGCTGTACGCCGGCAGCAGGAACGACCGGTACTCCGCTGAAAATTTATTTCTCCAGCGCGGATAATATCTCCACTGACGGTAAATACCTGCTGAATAACAGCGTGAACGAAAACGATGCCAGCGTGGCGCGTAATGTTGGCTTTGCGCTGGTAGAGACAGGCTCGTCTACGCCTATTACGCTGAACCAGGCTTACACTACCAAGATTATGGGCACATCGACCAAGCCAGATTCCGAAACGCTGACGCTGGATGTTTATTACTATAAAACAAACGCCGCTGCCGCAACGGTGGGCGAGTTAAGCTCCAACGTAACGTATACCATTTCCTACCTGTAATAATGATTATTCAGGCTCTGCTTTCGCAGAGCCTGCATTTAAGGTTGCAATCATGCGCAAGGCAATTTTGCTGGCAGGCTTACTGCTAAGCACGGGTCACTCATGGGCCAATATTGTCATTAATGGCACCCGTGTCCTTTATCCTGAAAATAACAAAGAGGTGATCGTCCAGTTAATGAATACGGGCGATGCGCCCGCTCTGGTGCAATCCTGGATAGATGACGGTGATATTAATTCCACGCCGGAAACCGCAAATGTGCCGTTTCTGCTGTCGCCACCGGTGATAAAGGTCGATGAACATAATGGCCAACAGCTTCGCATTAAAAAGCTGCCGTCCAGTTTACCTGCGGATCGCGAATCCGTCTTTTTCCTGAATGTCCTCGACATTCCGCCCAAGCCTGAAAATTTGCAAAACCAGAATACCGTTCAGCTGGCGATTAAATCCCGTATCAAGCTTTTTTATCGGCCCGCTGCACTTACAGGCACGCTGGATGACGCGGTGGCGAAACTGACGCTCGCCGCCGACGGCGATCGCCTTCGCATCGCCAATAACAGCCCGTTCCATATTACTGTGGCCAATATTTCGCTGGGTAAAACGAAATTACTCCAGGAATCCCCGATGGTTTCCCCGTTTGGGCAGCTGACGGTTACCACAAAAAATACGGTTAAGCGCGGACAGACCCTCGAGCTGATGTATGTGGACGATCTTGGCGCGTATAAAACCCGGACTTTCACCAGTCAGTGATCGGAAAGACTCACCATGAAAATGAAACAAAACAGACTCTGTCTGCTGGCAGTCTGCACGCTTCTGCTTTCGCATAAATCAGGGGCCGTCTCGTTTGATCCCTCCCTGCTTGCTGGCGCATCCGGTGAGTCCGATCTGTCACGCTTTTCCGAAAACAACGTCATGCCTGCCGGCAGTCAGGAGATGGATATCTACGTAAACGGCAGCTGGAGGGGGCGTTATACCGTCATCTACGGCGAGCAGCGTGACGACATCCGTCTTGCCTGGAAAGATGCCCAGTCGCTTGGCATTAATACCGCGTCCGTTCCTGCGCCTGCCATTGCGCATGGGCAGGTCCAGCTGCGCGATCTGGTTCAGGGCGGTGAAGTCAAAACCGATACCAGTACCCTGAGCCTGGCGCTCACCGTTCCGCAGGCGGCCGTGCTGCGTACAGAAGAAGGTTACATTGCCCCCCAGTTCTGGAGCGAAGGGATCCCGGCGCTGATGCTCTCGTGGAACACGACCTGGTATAACACCCGTACTAAGGGCACGGCGAAAGACACGAACGATGATTTTTATGCCGGGCTGGATTCCGGCCTTAACCTGTTCGGCTGGCAGTTTCGCGACAGCAGCGCCTGGCGGAAATCGGCCAGCGGGGAGAGCCAGTGGCAGAATAATACCCGTTACCTGCGCCGCCCCCTGGCCTCGCTGACCTCCAACCTGACGCTGGGTGACTTTTACATGCCGGGCGATCTGTTTGATTCGATGCGCGTGCGCGGCGTGTCGCTGGCGTCGGACATGAAAATGCGCCCAAATTCGCAGCAGGGTTTTTCACCGGTGGTTCACGGCGTGGCGCGGACGAACGCCCTGGTGAAAGTTATCCAGAACGGCAACGTGATCTACCAGGAGAACGTGCCGCCAGGCCAGTTTACGCTCGACAGCATTCAGCCTACCGGCTCTGCGGGCGATCTGCTGGTCGTTGTGCGTGAGGCAGACGGATCGCAGCAGTCCTTCACGGTGCCGTTTTCCGCCGTGCCCGGCATGTTAAAAGAGGGAGTAAGTCAGTACAGCGTGGTGGCGGGTAAAGTGCACCAGAACACGCTCGACGCCGAACCCGCATTTATGCAGGCTACGCTACGCTACGGGTTCAACAACCTTATCACCGGGTATACCGGGACGATTATTAGCGATGACTACCAGGCCGGGCTTGTCGGTACCGGGTGGAACCTTCCCTTTGGCGCGGTCTCGTTTGATGTCACCCACGCTAAAACCACCCTACAGGATCGCACCAGCAGCGGTCAGAGCTACCGCGTGTCGTACAGCAAATTTATCGATACCACCGCCACCAACTTCACCCTGGCGGCCTATCGCTATTCCACTAAAGGCTATTACAGCTTTAGCGACGCACTCTATTCACGTGAAGGGTATCAGCGCCTCAGAGCGCAATACGACGAATACGAAGATCGGTTTGGCGTGGCGCCCGACATGTCCCTGAGCACCTGGGATGCCCTGCGCGCCGCACAGCCCAAAAACACCTTCACGCTTAACCTTAATCAGCGCCTGCTCGATAACTGGGGCACGGTATTTATCTCCGGCACACAGCGCGATTACTGGAATTCGCAGCAAACCACGCGCGAGTATCAGATGGGCTATTCCAACGCCATTGGCCGCGCCAGCTATACCCTGTCGGCCAGCCGGGTGCGTAATAAAGACAGCGAAGAAGAGACACGCCTTTATCTCTCTCTCAGCCTGCCGTTCTCGCTGTTTGATAATAATGCCTGGATCACCTCCAGCCTGACGGCCAGCGATTCACATTATGAGCAGAGCAACATCAGCATGAGCGGAAATGCGCTGGCGTCGAACCGCCTGAGCTACACCCTCTCCGGCAGTAATGCGCGTGGGGGTAAAAATGCGGCAAGTGTTAACGCGGCGTACCGTTCGAACTTTGCGACACTCGGCGGCTCTTACAGCGAATCCTCTGACTACCGCCAGACCGGGCTCAGCGGACGGGGAAGCCTGGTGGCCTACCCATGGCACGTTCTCGCCTCAAACGAAACCGGCAGCACCATGACTATCGTCGATGCGCCTGAGGCGGAGGGGCTGATGGTGAACGGCGATGAAAGCATTGTGACTAACCGCGATGGCGTAGCGCTGGTGCCTTACGCTACCCCGTACCGCAAAAACGCCATTACGTTATCGCAAACGGAAAACAGCGCGGGGGCGGAAGTGATCGGCAACATGGCTAACGTGGCCCCTTACGACGGGGCGGTGAGCTATATCCGCTTTGAAACCGACAAACGCCAGTCGTGGGTGCTGCATGCGACGCGTGCCGACGGCAAACCGCTGCCCTTCGGGACCGAAGTGCTTGATGAAAACGGTGAGTCTGTCGGGTATGTCGGCCAGGCCAGCGTACTGTATATCCGCGCTGAACAGCCGCCACGCGCGCTCAACGTGCATCTCCGCGGCGGGAAGTGCGAAATCTCTGCCCCGGCCTGGGGGCTGAACAGCCCCTCATCGGTTTGCCATTAATTACGGATTATCATTATGTTACGATCATTCATGTTCCTGCTCCTCACCAGCATTAGCGGGATGAGCTATGCCACCTGCTCCGGCAGCAGCATCGTTTATGGCACGCCCATTACCGTGGATTTATCGGATAAGCTGAGCCCCGCCACGCCGACCTGGACAGGCAGCTTCTCCACCCAGTACAGCGGCTCGTTCAACTGCACGACGGGTAACAGCGAGTTTTCATACACGCCGATCCTGTCGACCGACAGTAAATACGCCACCATCCTCGGGTTCAGCAACAATAAGTATATGGTGCGGGCGGAGATCACCAATCCCCCGGCCAACAAAACGCTGCCCGCCAGCGGAAACCATACGGCGGCTGAACTGAACACGCCGTTTACGGTTCGCTTCACCCTCGTTAGCCAGAGCGGCACCACGCTGACGGGTGATACGGCGAACATGAGCGACGTTCTGTTCGTCAGCGACATGAGCGGATTGTCGTTTTTGGAAATCATCCTCTGGCCAATCAATCAGGTCATCAAAATCGCCCAGTGGTTATTCAGCGGGTTCAAGTGGCCTTACGACAACCGCGATATGTTTGGTCAGCCGATGATCATCAAATACGCGCCGAAGCTGACTACCTGCTCCTTTGACAACGCGGGGCTGACCGTGGCGCTTCCGACGCTCGGCATTCCCCAGCTCAGCGCGTCCTCACAGCCGGGGCTGACGCCTTTTTCACTGAACATGAGTTGTCAGAACGTCGGGGTTAACGGTAATTCCGATCGAACAATCGAGATGTTTCTTTCCAGCACGCAGCTGCTGTCAACCGACAGCTCGGTGCTGATCGACGGCAGCAGCAGCGCAGCGCAGGGCGTGGGGCTACGGCTGATAAAGCGCGATGCCCCGCAGACGCCGGTAACCTTTTCGACCTCAACCACCAGCCGCGGCAACGCCACGATGATTTTCAGTGTGGCGGCTGGCGCGGCGCTGAACGACCATTTCACCGTTCCTATGGCCGCGTACTATTACGTGTGGGCACCCGCCCGGTTAAGCCAGGGCAAGATCAATACCTCGGCTACGCTGAATATTATCTATCCCTGATGTGAACTATTCCTCCATCTTTCCAACCATTTGCACATACTTAATCAGTTCGCTATGGTTGGAAAGATTCAGCTTTTTCATCGCATTGTGTTTCTGCGTGGCAATGGTGCTTACCGAGCGGTTTCGATGACGGGCAATCTCGGTCGTTGAAAATCCTTCCACGATAAGATGAAGCACCTCCCACTCTCTGGCCGACAGGATAGATCGCGATCGGGAACCTGAACGCACTACCCGCCTGAGCCACGAAGAGAGCAACGGTTTTTGTTCATCCGTCATGAGCAACGCGGGTAATTCTTTTTTCAGTTCAGTTAATTCATCCTGCTGGCTGATGGTTAATTCAAATTTCATCTCCAGAACTTTTTTTAACAGCCCGTACGGCAGTTCGGGTACCAGAAGCACACGGCTGACGTGATGTGATTTACATAAAGATGTGAAACGGCTGCTGATCTCTGCACTCCACTCTTTATGATTTAGTAGATAATTAAATTCAGTGAAGAAAACATCCACATCATTATCCGCCACCGCCGCCAGAACCTGTTCTGTGGAATCGACCTGAGTAATCTTCAGTACGTAATCGGGTAAAAGGTCCTGGAGTGCCCGGCATATTATCTCTTTAAATATATTTATTTTGTAAAACACCATTACCCTTACGACACGCTCAGTATTATCCATATCTTTTCTAAATTCTCGTGACCGGAGGAAAATGATAATAGTTTATGTATTCACCACTCACAACCTCTTCGCGCCAGGATTTTATCCTACTCAGACTTAAAATTCTGAACAAGGACATTAAATTTATAGAAAAAATTCTATTTTATTCTGTAAACGCTTTTCTCTCGCAGACAAAGGTCTGTAGATAATCCTGAAACGATCGTAACCTTTCTGACATAAACACCAGTAAGCCACTGAAAAAACGGGGCATAAACCCCATTAAACAACCGCCAAAAGCTTATTATCCACGCTTTTGCAGAATAAAAATCTGGCATGAATATTATTAGAAGATTAAAAAGATTGCATTTATCATTAAAACCATTTTTCAATTTTATCTTCCGCTAATAATTGGCAGCAGCTTTACTCGACAGATTGTATTGGCTTACATTGATGTCATCGCATCGCGTTATTTGAAAAAAGTGTTCGCTATTCTTTGTGAAATAAGAGAGTGCGAGTCCACCAGTATCTCTTATATGGACTGTTTACTCAGCGAAAGGAGAATGCCAATGCAAAATAAAAAAACAATTCACGTTGCCGTTGTTGACAGCTGCGAATTCACGATGATTGGCCTGCAATCGCTTGGAAAGCGTGAGCCTGACGAAAAACAGGATGTTATTTTCCATGGATTTACACATATCGAAGAACTCGCTAAGAGTGAACAACTCTTTGATATCATCATTTATGATCCATTGAATACGCGTCATTTCCGGGTGACAACAAATGACGACATCCTTTGTATTAAACAGAAGCAAGTGACGGCGAAGATCTATATCTATTCGTTATCCGCAGGCTATTTGAAATTCAAACATGTTGATGGGGTAATCAGTAAAAGAGTCTCACTGGGGGATATCAAAGCGCTGTGGCAAATACTGATGAGCCAGACGCCGCAAGGATCTGGCCGTTACAACGTGGGCATGACCACCCGCTTACGCACCCCGGCAAGGCTGTCCAGCGAGGAGGCCAGCGTACTGCGCGGCTATTCCTGTAACCTCAAAACCAAGCAAATCGCCCGCCAGCTGGGGTGTAACGTCAGGCTGGTGTATTTCTATAAAAACAACGCCATGAACAAGCTGAAAGCCGTGCGTGGCCCCTCGTTTTACCAGAGCATTCGCTGGATCCTGAATTAAGAATTTGACCGTGTGTCGTTTGCCTTTTGTTCCCGTGTCCGCGGGAACCTTTTTCATTTTCTTAAGGCTGTAGCATGTATACCGTTCTTCCCTCTCCCCTGCTGCAACGTATCTCAGGGCTGCGATTTCAGCCGCTTGTCGATCTTCATTCGGGCCAGGTTTTCGCGCATGAAGTTCTCGTGGAGATCCATAACGTCAATCTGGAGATATTGTTTGCCTCTCTGCCTTCGCGCAGCGCGCTGCAAATCTTCTTCTGGCAGGCAAACACCCTTTTACAGATACCTGCCCGGGACGCTTACTGGCTAAACCTTCCCGCAGAACACCTTCTTAATGAACACGCTATCCGGCTGTTGCTGGCGTTGCGCCATCAGCACCGTCTAACGATTGAAATTCAGGATCCCCTCACCATTACGCGGCTGAGTGATGCTGAGCAAGGCCGTCTTCATACCACGCTTGTTCGGCTTAAAGAGGCGGGATGGCAAATCTGGCTGGACGATTTAACCCGGGAGCTGGCTGAGGCGTATGCGCGGCTTGCGCTGCCGCTGGACGGGGTAAAAATCGATCGCTCAGCGCTGCGGGAGCGCGCGCCGCTTGCCCCGTTTGTACAGGAGGTCAGGGCAGGCATCGCGCAATCAATTCTTATCGAAGGCATCGAGAATTCGCGGGATCTGGAGCGGGCCCGCGCGTCCGGCGCACAGTCTGGTCAGGGTTTTCTGTGGCCCGAAAGCCGCACCGATGCCCGCGTTACGCTATGAGGGCCAGCTTACCGTGGCCTACCAGCCCGGCACCGCGCCACCGTTAAAAAGGCTCTCTGCCGCTTTCGCCACTTCCGGCGACTGATAGGACTGGATAAATTCCTTCACGTTTTCGGCGTCTTTGTTGTCTTCACGCGTGACCACTATATTCACGTAAGGCGAGTTTTTGTCCTCAATAAAGACGCTGTCATGCACCGGCGACAGCCCCGTTTGCTGAAGATAAGTGGTACTGATGATGGCCACATCGACTTTCGGATCGTCCAGCACACGCGGCAGCTGCGCCCCTTCCAGCTCCATAATCTGTACGTGTTTGGGATTCGCGGTAATATCCAGTGCCGTCGGCAGCAGGCCAACATCCGGCTTAAGAGTAATCAGCTTCTCTTTTTGCAGCAGCAACAGCGCGCGACCCAGGTTGGTCGGATCGTTTGGAATCGCAATGGTGGCGCCGTCCTTCAGCTCAGCAACTGATTTTATCTTTCGGGAGTAGCCCGCCATCGGAAAGACAAAGGTATTGGCGACGGCGACCAGCGTGTAATTGTGCGCCTTGTTATCTTCCGCGAGAAACGGGCGGTGCTGGAAAAAGTTAGCATCCAGCTCGCCCTGGTTGGTGGCATCGTTGGGTAGCAGCGAGCCGCTAAAGCCCACCAGCTCCACGTCCAGACCGTATTTCTCCTTTGCCACCTTTTTGGCGACTTCCGCCACGTCCTGCTCAGCGCCATTAATCACGCCGACTTTAATGTGTTTGGCATCATTGCCGCCTTGATCGCAACCCGCCAGCAGCAGGCCCGCGAGCACCAGAGCACTCAACTGAAATTTCACGAGACAGTTCCTTTCGACAGTGGTTTTGAAGACTATATCGACAACGAGACGGCAGGCTAAAAAACGAAAAGGCATCAGTAAGACGGATAGGTTATATGCGGCCTGTTGCCGGGTGGCGCTGCGCTTACCCGGCCTACGTGACTCTGATTTCTCTCCTCCTTACTTAAAAATGAATCGGGTACATTCGTGTTTTCCAACAACCGGAAAAAATTATCCCAGGTTTTCACCTGCTCAGCCTTCGGGGTCAAAACCACATTCCCCTCCTCATCCCGGCGGATATAAACACTCTCCGTTTCAAACGCAAATTCCTCAGGCAAGACCACGGCCTGGTGTCGTCCTTTTTTGAATAGTTTCGCTGTGCGCTCCATGGCAACCTCTGTCGGTTTATTGACCAGCCCACAGCATGCGCTCGCGCCCCGGAAAGCGACAAGAGAGACATTTAAAATTCAGAAAGCGACTCGCAATAAATAACAGAACCGCTAACCTCACGCCTGCCGACGCAGCGGCGCTTCGCGCAAAAACCACGACAGCACAAACGCCAGCACCATAATCCCTGCCGCAAGCATAAACACCGCATGGATAGCCGAGCCGAACGCATCCAGATAGTCCAGACGCAGGGCATCAGGCAAATGGTGAATGGCAACGGGATTGAGTTCACGCGGCAGTTCAGCCCCTTCCGGCAGTCTTTCTGTCAGGCCTGATTGCAGAATATGGGTGAACACCGCGCCAAACAGCGCAACGCCAATAGCCCCGCCGATGGAGCGGAACAGCGTCACCCCAGAGGTCGCTACGCCGTATTGATCGGCAGACACGCTGTTCTGCACCGCCAGCACCAGCACCTGCATCACCAGCCCAAGCCCCATGCCGAGCACGCTGGTAAACAGATACAGCTGCCAGGTGGGGGACGTGACTGAAATGCGCGTCAGTAAGGCCATCCCCACCACGCCGAGCAGCGTGCCGAGGATCGGAAACAGGCGGTATTTCCCGGTGCGGCTGATGATGCGCCCGCTGATGATTGAGGTGAGCAACAGCCCGCCCATCAGGGGGATCAGCTGCAAACCGGCCTGCGTCGGCGTGGCATCTTTTACCACCTGTAAATAGAGCGGCAGGAAAGTGACGGAGCCAAACAGCGACATGCCGATAATAAAACCGATCAGGCTACAGAGCAGAAAGCTGCGGTCGCGGAACAGCGACAGCGGGATAATCGGCTCCCACGCCAGCCGCTCTTCGTAAATAAACCCGGCGATCCCCGTCAGGCCAAAGGCCAGAATGCACCACAGCTGCGGGTCGCTCCACTGGCGAAGCGTCCCCCCTTCGGTGGTAAACAGAATGATGCACAACAACGCCATGCTGAGGTAAATCGCCCCCAGGTAATCAATCTCGTGCTTGCTGCGCCGCGCGCTGCCGTGGAAGACCGCGCCAATAACGAGCAGCGCAAACAGCCCCAGCGGCAGGTTGATGTAGAAAATCCAGCGCCAGGAGGCGTGCTGAACGAGAAACCCGCCGATAAGCGGGCCTATCACCGTCGCCAGGCCAAACACGCCGCCAAACAGCCCCTGATAGCGACCACGCTCGGCAGGCGGGATCACATCCGCCACGGCCGCCATGCTGATCACCATCAGACCGCCGCCCCCCAGCCCTTGCAGGGCGCGCATCAGCACCAGCTGGGTCATGTTCTGCGCCAGACCGCACAGTGCCGACCCCACAAGGAAAAGCACAATCGCGATTTGCAGGACGATTTTACGCCCAAACAGATCGCCGAATTTGCCGTACAGCGGTACCACGATGGTCGAACTGAGGATATAGGCCGTCACCACCCAGGAGAGCTTATCCAGCCCGCCCAGCTCGCCGACGATGGTCGGCAACGCGGTGGAGACAATGGTCTGGTCCAGCGCCGAGAGCAGCATCACCAGCAGAAGTGCGCTGAACAGCAGCTTGATCGACGGCGCGTTTTTCGCAGGTTGAGTCATGACGTCAGACTCCATAAGAGAATCGCTTGAAATTAATTAATCGAATAATTAATATTCAGGTAAGTTATGGATAAGATCAAGAGACAGCGCGACCGTGCCAGCACTAAAAGACAATTCTGAACCCCGCCGTCCCGGTCGTCCGCGCGGCGGCAAACGCGTTACCGCCAGCCGCGAGCAGCTGCTGGATATCGCCCTGAACCTCTTTTCCCGCCAGGGGATTGCCAATACCTCGCTGAACGCCATCGCCCGCGAAGCTGGCGTGACGCCCGCCATGCTGCACTATTACTTCAACTCCAGAGAGCAGCTGCTGGATGCGATGATCGAGGAGCGCTTTCTGCCGTTACGCGAGCGGATCGGGACCATTTTCGCCGACAACCGGGAGTCTCCGGTCAATGCCCTTACGAAAATGGTTAAGGTGCTGGCCGAACTGGCGGAAGAGCACCACTGGTTTGCACCGTTGTGGATGCAGGAGGTGATTGGCGAGATGCCGGTACTGCGTACGCATTTGCAGGAACGTTTTGGCGATGAGAAATATCAGACCACGCTGGCAACCATTAAAGGCTGGCAGCAGGAAGGAAAGCTGAATCCGGCCCTGGCCCCCGAACTGCTGTTCACGTCGCTGCTGAGCCTGGTGCTGGTGCCGTTCTCACGCATGCGCAACGACGAGAGGCTTAGCGCCCTCTCGCCGGAGAAAGTTGTGCGCCACGTGTTAGCCGTGATCGGCAACGGGATCGGCGGTTAAAGATGTTTGGTCAGATAGTGTCTCTGCATTCCCTGATAAGGGTAATCCTGCAAGGACATCTGCACCTGATAACCCTGCTTTTCATAGAACGGACGCGCCTGGAAGCTGACCGTATCCACCAGCGCGTGACGACAGCCTTTGCGGCGGGCCTCTTCTTCGGCCGTTTTGATGAGCTGGCTGCCAACGCCCGTTCCGCGCACGCTGTCGCTAACCCACAGAAAGTCGATGTTCAGCCAGTCGCCTTTACGTACGCCGATTAATCCGCCCAGCATGACGCCGTTGTCGTCTCGCACATATACGCCAATATCGCCGCTAAACGTCGCAAGATCTAAATACTGCGCGTTATAGGCTCTTAGCCCCGTTAATAATTCTTCTTTTTCTTCAGCCGTGACGTTCTCTGTCGTGGTCAGATGCATAGCGTTCTCCTTATTTTTTGTGCTGTTTCACTATCGCACAGATGCATAGCAGGGAAAATTCATACTTTCGGCTGGGGTCATGACGCTGAAAGCCGCCCTATATTTCAGGAAAAAGCCGTGGCTTTACCGGAGGTCAAGATGAAATCAGCGCACCTGGGCGCCTGTTGGGATGCGGTGAGTCAGGTAGATTGTATGGAAGATTACTGAGGGTTAAGCGCCGGGTGACGCTACGCTTACCCGGCCTGGAAAACATCTCTAACGCTTGCGCACATCCGGAATAATTAAATCCCCACGCAGCACGTACGACCCCAGCATCTGCGTTTTTTCATTCAGCCAGGTCACGATGCGCGCCGCCATGGCGTCCATGGAATACTCAATAGCCGGGATCACCGGGATACCCGGCAGATGCAGCGAACCGGCCAGGCTAAAGACCATGATGTCTTCCGGTACCGATTTATTAAACGCCTGAAGCTGCGGGATCACCCGCTGGGCTTCCTGCTCGTCTGCCACCAGCAGCGCGTTGAAGTTCAGCGTGGACGCGTTGTTGAGTAATTCCTGAAGTGCAACGGACGACGAGGTCGCGTCCATAAACACGAGGTTGCGATTAAAGGGCAGAAAGTTTTTCTCCAGCGCGTGCTTGTAGCCCAGCAGCACCTGGTCAGCGAATCCGCTGCCGTGCGGATGGATCAGGGCAATCTGGCGGCGCCCCTGGCTGGTGAGGTAGTTACACGCCGTTTCAGCCGCGAACGCGTGATCGAACTGAATGCTGTTGGCGTTATCGGCCTCCATGCAGTCGACCAGAATCACGTTGTCCATGTCGACATCCAGCGGGAAACGCGCGCCAATCACCAGAATGTCATCACATAAGCCGCAGGAGAGTTCTTCAAGGGCGTTCATCACTTCTGTTTTGGTGTGCGCGAAACGCAGCAGCAGGTGTTTCTGATGCTGGCTGAGGTGCTTTTCCAGCGCGTAAAGGTAACCGGTGGTCTGGTTAATGTTCTCCTGCGCGCAAATCACCCCAATGCAGCCCGTCGACTGGCTGAGCAGCGACTGGGCAATCACGTTAGGACGATAGTTCAGCTCATCCACCGCTTTCAGCACAGCCTGACGGCTGGCTTCCTTAACGCCACGCGACCCGCTCAACACCCGTGATACCGTGGCTTTGGACACCCCGGCCAGACGTGATACATCGTTGATTGTAGACATCTTTCTCCCCTGTCAGACGCAACTGGCGCCTGTAATTTCCATCACCGCTACGGCTCACATTATAGCCAGAACGGAGTATATCCGTTTCCGTTTTCCATGGAAACCGATTTTCCGTTTCCACTCAAATTGATGTCAAAACAGCCAAATTATGTGACCCACATCCAGTTAATAAGCCCCATAAGCAGGGGATATTGATGGTTGTCACACTTCTGTCTTTTATAAATGGAAACCGGTTTCCGTATCATGTCCAATCATCCTCGCAATAACTTTTTACATTTTGAGGATGGTTGTCGATGTTCAAGATTATGCTGTGCTGCTCTGCCGGGATGTCCACCAGCCTGCTGGTCAGCAAAATGGTCGATGTTGCAAAAGAACGGGGCTTGCCCGTGAAGATAGATGCGTACGGCGTATCCGAATTTGATACGCAGTTTCCGCACTATCAGGTGGTACTTCTCGGACCGCAAGTGAAATACATGTTAAAGACGCTTTCAGACAAGGCAGCGACGCAAGGCATTCCGGTGCAGCCCATCGACATGATGGACTATGGCATGCAGCGTGGCGATAAAGTACTGGACTATGCTCTGTCGCTCATCGAAGCGGCACACTAAAAGGTGTTCACATGAGTTCGTTATATCAATCTATGGTCGCGGTCATTGAGCAATCAATTACCCCGCTGGCCGCGAAGCTGGGTCAGCAAAAGTATGTGATTGCCATCCGCGACGGCTTTACCGCCGCGCTGCCGTTCATGATCATCGGCTCGTTTATGCTGGTGTTTATCTTCCCGCCGTTTTCGGCGGATACCACCAACAGCTTCGCCCGCGGCTGGCTGGACTTTTCCGAGACCTACCGCGAACAGCTGATGCTGCCGTTTAACCTCAGCATGGGGGTGATGACGTTCTTTATCTCGGTGGGGATTGGCGCGAGCCTGGGACGTCAGTTTAACCTCGACCCGGTGATGTCCGGTCTGCTGGCCTTTATGGCTTTCCTGCTGGTCGCCGCGCCGTATGCCGACGGGAAGATCTCCACGCAGTACCTCTCTGGTCAGGGCATTTTCACCGCGCTGATCACTGCGATTTACTCTACCCGCGTCTATGCGTGGCTGAAGCAGAACAACGTCACCATCCGCCTGCCGAAGGAAGTGCCAACCGGCGTGGCACGTTCGTTTGAGATCCTGATCCCGGTGATGGTGGTGATCGGGACGCTGCACCCGCTGAACCTGTTCATTGAAGCGCAGACCGGCATGATTATCCCGCAGGCGATCATGCACCTGCTGGAGCCGCTGGTCTCGGCGTCTGACTCCCTGCCCGCCATTCTGCTCTCCGTGCTGCTGTGCCAGATCTTCTGGTTTGCCGGTATTCACGGGTCGCTGATTGTCACCGGCATCATGAACCCGTTCTGGATGGCGAACCTCTCGGCAAACCAGGCGGCACTGGCGGCGGGCGCAGCGCTGCCGCACGTTTATCTGCAAGGCTTCTGGGACCACTACCTGCTGATTGGCGGCGTAGGCTCAACCCTACCGCTGGCGTTCCTGCTGCTGCGCAGCCGCGTTACGCACCTGCGCACCATCGGCAAAATGGGCGTTGTGCCAAGCTTCTTTAACATCAACGAACCGATTCTGTTCGGCGCGCCGATCATCATGAACCCGATGCTGTTTATCCCGTTTGTGTTTGTTCCGCTGGTCAACGCCTGCCTGGCGTACGGCGCGACGAAGCTCGGCTGGCTGGCGCAGGTGGTGTCATTAACCCCGTGGACCACCCCCGCGCCGATTGGCGCCTCGTGGGCGGCGAACTGGGCGCTCAGCCCGGTGGTGATGTGCCTCGTCTGCATGGTGATGTCGGCGCTGATGTACCTGCCGTTCCTGCGCGCCTACGAGCGTACGCTCATCAAAAACGAAGAGCAGAAAGCGCAGGCTGCAACCGTGGGTGCCGCTGAAGCCACAAGCAATTAAGTCAAAGAGGAAGAGTCATGAAATACGCATTTCCCGATAACTTCTGGTGGGGCAGCGCCAGCTCCGCTCTCCAGACCGAAGGGGCAAGAGTGGGGGAAACCACGTGGGATTACTGGTTTGCCCGCGAGCCGAACCGTTTTCACAACGGCGTGGGGCCGCAGCAAACCTCCACGTTTTATCAGCACTGGAAAACGGATATTCAGCTGTTAAAACAGCTGAACCACAACAGCTTTCGCACCTCGATTAGCTGGGCGCGCCTGATCCCCGACGGTATCGGTGAAGTGAACCCGGAAGCGGTCGATTTTTACAATCAGGTCATTAATGAGCTGAATGAACAGGGCATCACGCCGTTTATGACCCTGTTCCATTTCGACATGCCGATGGCGATGCAGGAGATCGGCGGCTGGGAAAACCGTGACGTGGTGGACGCTTACGCCCGCTATGCGCAGATTTGCTTCGAGCTATTTGGCGATCGCGTGCTGCACTGGTTTACCTTCAACGAGCCGATTGTGCCGGTTGAGGGCGGTTATCTGTACGACTTCCACTACCCGAACGTGGTGGATTTTCGTCGGGCGGCCACCGTGGCGTATCACACCGTGCTGGCCCACGCGAAGGCGGTTCAGGCCTACCGCGCCGGTCATTACGCGGGGGAGATCGGCATCGTACTGAACCTGACGCCGTCCTACCCGCGTTCGCAGAACCCGGCGGACGTGAAGGCCGCGCACATTGCAGACCTGATGTTTAACCGCAGCTTCCTTGACCCGGTCCTGCGCGGGGAATATCCGGCGGACCTGGTGGCGCTGCTGAAGGCGTACGACCAGCTGCCTGCCTGCAAGCCGGAAGACAGCGCGCTGATTGCGGAAGGAAAAATCGACCTGCTCGGCGTGAACTACTATCAGCCACGTCGCGTGAAGTGTCGCGACAGCGCGGTGAACCCGCAGGCGCCGTTTATGCCGGAGTGGTTCTTTGATAGCTACGAGATGCCGGGCCGCAAGATGAACCCGCACCGCGGCTGGGAAATCTACGCGCCGGGGATTTACGATATTCTGGTCAACCTGCGCGACAATTACGGTAACCCTCGCTGCTTTATTTCGGAAAACGGCATGGGCGTCGAAAATGAACAGCGCTTTATAGAAAATGGTCAGATTAACGATCAATACCGCATCGAGTTTATTTCAGAGCATTTATCGTGGCTGCATAAAGGGATTAGCGAAGAGTGCAATTGCCTTGGCTACCATATGTGGACGTTTATTGATAACTGGTCGTGGTGTAATGCGTATAAAAACCGCTACGGTTTTATACAGCTCGATTTAGAGACGCAGCAGCGCACTATGAAGAAAAGCGGCGAGTGGTTTGCCGCCACTGCCTTAAATAATAGTTTTGAAAAAGAGTAATAATGATGATCGCACTAGAAGAAGCCGTAATGGAAATTATCGTCAACGCCGGGCAGTCCCGCAGCCTGTGCTTTGAAGCGCTGCACGCGGCGCGCCAGGGGAACCTTGATGAAGCCAAAAGCCTGCTGCGCGAAGCCGACGGCTACGCGCGCCAGGCGCACAAGATGCAGACCAAACTGATCGAGCAGGATGCGGGCGAAGCCCGCCAGCCGATGACGTTAATTATGGTGCACGCCCAGGATCATTTAATGAATTCCCTGCTGGCGCGTGAATTATCTGAAGAAATTATTCATTTATATCAGAGATAGTCTATGGCGAATTAATTACTGTAATACCTCTGTACCCTAAATAGAGATCCACTTGTTCTGATGATAGCGACATACTCTGTCAGATCGGAGCGGGATGGTTATTGTCTGAATAAAATTAAACTATATTGAGATAACCATGAATACGATTAAAAAACTTCCATTAACCATGGCGGTTATCGCCGCGCTGTGCCCAATTTCCGTCCTCGCACAAGAATTTACCCAGGAGCAAATCGACGCCATTGTGGCCAAAGCGGTGGATAAAGCCCTGGCCGAGCGTCAGGCCAAAATGGATGCGGCGGTCGCGAAAAAAGCGGACGTCATTACCGAGCCGCAGAGCGCGGCGCAGTCTCCAGATATGGCGATCCCGTTCGGGGTGAAATTTACCGGCTACGCCCGCTACGGCGCGCACTTCCAGGCCGCCGATCAGAAATACGTGGCGGTGGACGGCTCCTACAACGGCGCGTCCGCGATTGGTCGTCTGGGTAACGAAGGCAACGGCGGTGAATTCCAGCTCTCCAAGGCCTTCAAAGGGGACAACGGCGCCATCTGGGACATCAACGTGATGATCGACCACTGGGGCGACGAAGTTAACCTGAAGAAAGCCTACGCGGGCGTGACCAACATTATGGCCTCCAACCCGAACGCCTACTTCTGGGCCGGGCGTGACTTCCACCAGCGTCCGCAGCAGGGCATTAACGATTACTTCTGGATGAACCACGACGGCCAGGGCGCCGGGGTGAAGAACTTCGACATTGGCGGCGTGCAGTTTGACGTGGCTGCCGTGGCGGCGGTCGAATCCTGTAGCCCGGAGGTGATGGAAGACGAAGCGAACCCGTCGCGCATCACCTGTACCGGCGGTTCCGGCACGGGCGATAAGGGCAACTACGCCGCGACCTCCAAAATTCACGGCATGAAGCTCGGCCCGATCGACATGGAGCTGTACGCCAACTACGGCTTCGACTCTAAAGCCGTTGAGAGCGACGAACGCCTGAACGCCTGGCAGGGCGGCGTGGTGCTGAGCCACACCAACGACAGCGGCGTGAACAAGGTGATCGCCCGCTACTCCGATAACGCGGACAACAGCGTGTTCAACAAAACCGAAGACCTGACCACGGTCTACGCCAGCTTCGAAGGGCTGTATAAATTCACCCAGGCCACGCAGGTGGAGTACATCCTCGCCTTCCACGACTATGACAACAGCCGCGATGACGCCGACAACCGCAAGAACTACAACGCCATCGTGCGCCCGATGCACTGGTGGAACGACGTTCACTCCACCTGGCTGGAAGCGGGCTGGCAGCACGTTGACTACGACAACGGCGGCGACAACAAGGGCTGGAAGCTGACCCTGTCGCAGAACATGTCTATCGCCATGGGGCCGGAGTTCCGTCCGATGCTGCGCTTCTACGTAACCGGCGGCAAGGTGGATAACGAACGCACCGCGCGCGTAAACAATACCAAAGACGAGACGCTCGACGACTTCAACGTCGGCGCAATGTGGGAGGCGTGGTTCTAATACAGTGCCGTTTGTTTCGCCCGGCGGCGCTGCGCTTGCACGGGCCTACAAGGTTTTGTAGGCCGGATAAGCGTAGCGCCATCCGGCAAGATCCCATGTTATGCTACAAAAAAACCAACATAACAGGGGAGAACATGGGTTCCACACGCAAAGGGATGCTGAACGTCCTGATTGCCGCCGTTTTATGGGGCAGTTCCGGCGTTTGTGCGCAGTACATCATGGAGAAAAGCCACATTTCTTCGCCTTACCTGACCATGGTTCGCCTGCTGTTTACCGGCGTGATCCTGCTGACGCTCTCCTTCGTTCACGGCGACAAAATTTTCTCGGTCATCAAAAACCACAAGGACGCCCTCAGCCTGCTGTTTTTCTCGCTGGTCGGCGCGCTTACCGTGCAGCTTACCTTCCTGCTGACGATTGAAAAATCCAACGCTGCTACGGCGACCGTGCTCCAGTTCCTGTCGCCGACCATTATCGTGGCGTGGTTCGCCCTGGCGCGGAAAACGCGTCCCGGCGTGTTTGTCCTGTCCGCGATTTTCACGTCGCTTGTGGGCACCTTCCTGCTGGTGACCCACGGCGACCCGACCTCGCTCTCCATTTCCCCTGCCGCGCTGTTCTTCGGCATCGCCTCGGCGTTTGCCGCCGCGTTTTACACCACCTATCCGTCGACGCTGATCGCCCGCTACGGCACGCTGCCCATTGTCGGCTGGAGTATGTTGATTGCGGGACTGATGCTGACGCCGTTCTACGCCGGACGCGGAACAACCTTCGCCATCGACGGCGGCCTGCTACTGGCGTTTTTCTACCTGGTGGTGATCGGCACGGCGCTGACGTTCAGCCTGTATCTGAAGGGCGCGCAGATGATCGGCGGGCCGAAGGCGAGCATTCTGAGCTGCGCCGAGCCGCTGAGCAGCGCGCTGCTGTCGGTGGTGTTGCTGGGCGTGGCGTTCACCCTGCCGGACTGGCTGGGGACGCTGTTGATTGTGTCGTCGGTGGTGCTGATTTCGATGGATTCGAGAAGACGGGTGAAGGCATCGGCGTGATCTACGAAGAATAATGATAGCGGCACATTAAAATAGTGAGAGCACTATCCGACACCCCGTAAACCAGACGGTCAGTATCATTGATTCGGCGGGACCAGTATCCGGAAAGGTTACCTTTAAGCGGTTCCGGCTTACCCAGGCCATCGAAGGGTTGACGCTTCGCATCTTCAATCAATTTATTGATTCTGCGAAGCGTTTTCTTATCCTGCTCCTGCCACCACAGGCAATCATCCCAACCGTTATCAGTCCAAATCAGTAGCCTGGTCATCTATCAAATCCCTCTGCGTGGTTTTTCCGGTGTTGACCTGTGCGATTGACTCCATCAGTCGACTGGCGTTGGCAGGCGAACTCATCAGATGGATGGTTTCCATCATCGAGTTGTAGTGCTGTAAAGACATCACCACCGCATCCCCCCCGTTTCGGCGGCTGATGATGGTGGTCTCCACGTTGTCATTCACGTCGTCCAACACATCTTTGAGTCGGCTTCGTGCTTCGGTAAACGTCACAACCTGCATATCTCCTCCTGTACAAGTTACGGTACAAGTATATCGATGGGGTGACTATTAATCAATCAGCGCGCCTTCACCTTTCCCGCCACCAGCAGCGCGGTCAGCAGCATCAGCGTGCCGGAAATCACCAGCGGTGACGTCAGCCCCAGATGGTCGAGCGCCACGCCGCCCACCGCCGCGCCGCAGGTGTTCGCCAGCTGGATCACTGCCACCTGAATCGACCCGGCTTTTTCCGCCTGATCGGCAAGCGAGCGGGTGATCCACGTCGACCAGCCCACCGGCACCAGCGCAAACGCAAAGCCCCAGACGATCGCAATCGCCGACGCAACCCACTTGTCGCTGCCCCACAGCACCAGCACCGCGGCGCTGATCGCCAGCACCAGCGGCGCACCCGCCAGCGCCACCTTCAGGGAGCGCTTCAGGAATTGGGACGACAGCGAGGTGCCGACGAAGCTGGCGATACCAAAGCTCAGCAGCACCAGCGTCAGGCCGTCCACGTCAAAGCCCGCCATGGTCATATAGACCGGGCGAATATAGGTGAAGAAGGCAAACTGCCCGGCAAAGGCCATGAAGATGGCGGTCATCCCCGCCAGCACGCCCGGACGCTTGAGCAGCGCGAACATGTTCTGTTTGTGGTGTGCCGCTTCGCCCGGCAGGGACGGCAGCGCTTTCCACACCCAGATAATGCACAGCACGCCCATCACCGCCGCCGCGTTGAACACGTTACGCCAGCCGATAATCCCGCCGAGGAAGCTGCCCAGCGGCGCGGCGATCACCAGCGCGATGGAGACCGCGCCGAAGATAACGGACAGCGCTTTTGGCACGGTGCGCGCGGGCACCAGGCGCATGGTCAGCGAGGCCGACATCGCCCAGAAGCCGCCTAGTCCCAGCCCCAGGCAGGCGCGCCCCAGCAGCAGCAGGGTGAAGCTTTCAGCGAAAGAGACCAGCAGGCAGGAGAGCGTCAGCAGCACGCTGAACAGGATGACCACTTTACGACGGTCAATGGTGCCAATCGCCTGGGTGATAAACAGGCTGGCGAACATCGCCACAAAGGCGGTAACGGTAACGGATTGCCCCGCCACGCCTTCGGAAATGCCCAGATCCTGTGCCATCGGCGTCAGCAGGCTGACCGGCAGAAACTCAACGGTGATCAGGCAGGCGACGCAGAACGCCACGGAGAAAACCGCCGACCAGTTGGGGCGTGAAACCTCGCTGGTCTGCGGTCTGGTCGAGGGCTGAATATGTTCTGTCATGGCATCACCTGAAGATAAAAACGTGCGGAAAAGTCGCGCAGTTTATCATCAAAAGTGTGACGGATTTAACGATTTGACAACTTTTCTTGCATCGCCGCATTCGCCAGCCCGACGATCCACTCCTGATGCCCGTTAATCATCGGGTTCGGCACGGTGCGAGCAAGCTCCTGCGCCGGCACGCCTTTCTGCGATTCCTGCGTCAGAATGCGCACGCGGTTTCCCGGAAGATCTTCAAACAGCCAGGCGTGGATCACGTCCAGACGAGAATTCGCATCCCCTTCCACCCAGCCGTGCCAGGCAATGCGCGCGGCTTCACCGTCCGCCGGCGGAACATACTCCGTCACCTGCGCTTCAACCGGGAAGCCGAAGGTGGTGAAGCGAAAGCGGGCGTTAGCGCTCAGCGCCGGGCCGCTGCCGTCGTGAAAACGAATGTCTTCGGCATTGCTGTAGTAGCCCGGCCAGAGGGAGGTGTCGTTGAGCTGCGCCCAGACTACTTTCGCGCTCAGCCCGGCAACAATGATTTCGTTAGATGCAAAGTTATCGGTGGTACCCGGCAGGTAGTCGTTCGGCCAGATAATGGCGGATTGTTTCATGGTTCACCTCATCAGTTAGTTGATGAGATGATGGTGCCCCCGCGAGTGGTATAAATCTAATGACGATGCTTTATACTCTTCATCACGATTCGTGATATCAGTGCAGATAGAATACTCCCTCTTCCGGCAGGAAGAGCTGGTTGTAGCGCAGCTGGAAGGCGTTAAGCTCCTGCGGATCGGGCTCAATTTCGCGCATAAAGCCAAGTGCCAGACGAATTTGCGCATCGGTAATGGGTGCGGCAAGGCGAGCCTTACGCAGCATACGGTGCCAGGTATGCAGATTTTCTTCGCTGCCATCGACGATGCAGACCTGCCAGATCAGTAGCACCTGCGCGGCATTTTGCAGATGCGCCTCGTCAGGGCGTTCAAGGTAGCGGATAAATTCATTGCCCGGCGTTTTACCGAACTGGTCAATCATCGACTCGACCGGCATCGGGGTGATCCCCAGCCGCTCGCTTAAACGTTTGATGGCGCGGCGGGAGTCTGAAGTCAGGACACGAAATCCAACCACAAACACCACGGCAAGCGTTGCCAGCATTATCCAGACCATGCGTTCTCCTTAGACTAGCCGCTCATCATAGCGGGAAACGCAGCGCGTCGACAGCGGGCAGCGCCATAATAGTGAACGGAAAAGAGATGGAAAAACGTCATGAAAGCGGATCTGCGTACGCTGGATCTTAACCTGCTAAAAACGCTGGATGCCCTGCTGGACGAGCGCAGCGTCACCCGCGCGGCGGGGCGTCTTGCCCTGACCCAGCCTGCGGTAAGCGGCATGCTCAACCGCCTGCGGGATTACTTTGACGATCCGCTGTTTATTCGCGCGCCGCACGGGATGGTGCCAACCACGCGCGCCGAAGCGTTAGCCGCTCCGGTGAAGCGCATTCTCGCTGATATCGACATGCTGCTTCAGCCCGTGGCGTTTGACCCTATCACCGCAGCGCTCACCTTCACCCTCGTTGCGACTGACTACGCCCTGCGTGCGGTCGTCGTACCCTTTATCGCCGCCCTTAAGGTGCAGGCTCCCTCTGTCCGCGTGCGCGTCGTGCCCGTGGAACCGGGTCGCCTGGTCAGCCAGCTTGAACAGGGCAGCGTTGACGTGGCGCTGATCACTCCGCACACCACGCCAGATGAGCTTCACAGCCGTGCGCTTTATGATGAACGGTATGTTTGCATGATGCGTGCCGACCATCCGGATGCCGGAAAACCAATCACGTTAGACCGTTTTTGCGCCCTGGAGCATGTACTCGTCTCTTACGAGGGCGATGGTTTTCGTGGCGTAACGGATAGCGCGCTGGAGAAAATTGGCCGCATGCGGCACGTGGGATTATCGGTGAGCAACTTTTTGGTGCTGCCGGACGTGCTGGCCCTCAGCGATATGATTGCCGTCGTGCCGTCACGCATCGCGGAAAACCAGACGGGAATATTCGTCTGCGAGACACCGATTCCCGTACCCGGCTTTACCAAAAGCATGGCCTGGCACGGCAGAACGCACCGTAACCCCGCGCAGGCGTGGCTGCGCGGGCTGTTGCTGGAAACCAGTCAGCGCGCCTGAAGCCCTTTCAGCAGCGCCTCGTGGAAGCGTGCGGGGTCCTGCATCTGCGGCGCGTGGCCCATGTCGTTAAACTCGACCAGCGTCGCGTGCGGAATGCGCTTCGCCGTCTCTTTCCCCAGCACCGCATAGTTGCCGAGCGTCTTGCGGATCTCCGGCGGGGCGAGGTCTTTCCCGATGGCGGTGTTGTCCTTCGTGCCGATCATCAATAATACCGGCATCTTCAGGTCGCTAAATTCGTAGATAACCGGCTGGGTGTAGATCATGTCGTAGAGCAGCGCCGAGTTCCACGCCACGCGCGATTTACCCGGCCCGTTGTTCAGCCCGGCAAGCATGGTGACCCAGCGCTCGTATTCCGGCTTCCACTCCCCGGCGTAGTAGGTGTTTTTCTCGTACTGACGAATGCCGTCGGCGCTGACCTTCAGCTCGCGCTGGTGCCACTGGTCAACCGTGATATGCGGCACGCCGCGCGCTTTCCAGTCTTCCAGGCCTATCGGGTTCACCATCACCAGCTGCTCTACCTGCTGCGGCCACATTAGCGCGTAGCGGGTTGCCAGCATGCCGCCGGTCGAGTGGCCGATAACCGTCGCGCGATCGATGCCAAGCGATGTGAGCAGCGCGTGGGTGTTGTCCGCCAGCTGCTGGAAGGTGTACTGATAATGGTCCGGCTTGGTGGATTTACAGAAGCCGATCTGGTCGGGTGCGATCACGCGATACCCGCTGGCCGACAGCGCACGGATCGTGCCGTCCCAGGTACCGGCGCAGAAATTTTTGCCGTGCATCAGCACCACGGTACGTCCGTTGGGTTTTTCCGGCTTCACGTCCAGGTAAGCCATATCCAGAGGCTGGTTTTGCGAGGTAAAGGTAAAGTGTTTTACCGGCCAGCCGTAGTCGAAACCTTCCAGCTTCTCGCCGTAGGTGGGGGCATCCGCGGCCATTGCGGGGGACGCCAGCGCCATCAGCAGCGCCAGGCAGGACAATCGTCGGGTTAACATGCAAGCTCTCCGTTAGCAAAAGGGGCTAAGGCTGCACGAAAGGCGGCAGCAAAAAACACTGTAGAGCATGGAGAGGAGCGAATGTGTAAAGCGGAGTAAAGGTAGGACGCGCAAATAAAAAAAGCCCGGCATCACACACCGGGCAAAGACGTTACCTGCACACTCAGGCCGCTTTTAATTTCTGCGCGCGGTTCTCGCGGCGAATTTTACGTTCTTCCAGCACCGCGACCATCGCCATCAGGACGATACAGCCAATCGCTGCCGCATCCAGCGCCGCGAAGGTGCCCGCCCAACCGGTGAGGCCGAAAATCGGCGTGCCGTCGGCGATCATCCCCAGACCCAGCTTGGCGAAGCTGTCGCCGATCAGGTAGGCGAAGGTGCCTTTAATCCCATCGGCGGCGCCGATCGCTTTTTTCGGCACGAACCCTACGGCCGCCACGCCAATCAGCAGCTGCGGGCCAAACACCAGGAAGCCGAGCGCAAACAGGGACGCCAGGTAAACGTACTGGTTGCTGGCGTGCTGGTAGACGCCCAGCGTGGCGATAATCAGCGCCAGCGCGACGCAGGCCACCAGCGCGCGGCGGCCGTTGGCGAGATCCGAAAGCCAGCCCCACAGCAGCGTGCCGACCAGCGCGCCCACTTCGAACAGAGTGAAGCCCTGAATCGCCACCTCTTTCGAGAGCTTCAGCTCCTGGAATGCGTATACCGTAGACCACTGGTCGATGCCGATGCGCACCACATAAAGGAAGATGTTCGAGAAGCAGAGCAGCCAGATCACTTTGTTTTTCAGCACGTACTCAACAAAGATCTGCCATTTGGACATCTCGTTCTCTTCGGTCTCTTTGTCCTCTTCGCTGATCTCTTCCCCGAACAGCTCTTCAGCTTTGCCGAGGCCGTAGGATTCCGGGGAGTCGCTGCCGAAGCGCAGGCCGATAAAGCCGACGATCAGGGCGATAATCGACGGGAAGATAAACATGCCGATCACGTGGCCGTCGAACAGGTAGTTCGCGCCAAACAGCGCCACGCCTGCCGCACCCGCCCCGCCGAGGTTGTGGGAGATGTTCCACATGCCGAGGTACGAACCCCGCTTGCGGCGCGGCGTCCATTTGGTGATGGTGGAGTAGCTGCACGACCCGCCGGTGCTCTGGAAGAAACCGCTCAGGGCGTAGAAAGTAATCATCAGGAACAGGCTGACGGAGCCCGCGCCCATGCTGGCGCTGAAGCCGAGCATACAGATGGCGGAGAGGATCAGCATAAACGGCAGGAACTGCTTGGTGTTTTTGCCGTCCGCGTAGTAGGACACCACCGTTTTCCCCACCCCGTAGGTGATGGAGAAGCCCAGGCCAATCATCCCCAGCTGCGTCATGCTCAGCCCGTAGGTCGAGATCATGTCGTTCTGCGCGATGTTAAAGTTTTTGCGGATCAGGTACATGGTCAGGTAGCCGATGAAGACCACCAGATAAGACTGCATGAACGGTTTGAACCACATCTTGCGCCGCACGTCGAGCGGCAGATCCAGGGTCGGCTTGCGCACCTGGTTTAAGAAGGCCAGCATGGTTGGTTTACTCCTGAGCTGATTTTTGCAGCATTGTAAAAATCAGCCGGGAGAGATGCCTGAGACAGCGTCCAGGTGAAACCGGGAAAATTTCTTAGTTTTGCGCCATTCGGCAACAAAAGGTGAGGCGCGTCACGCTTCGCGCGGCGCCTGGGCGTGCAAAAACGGCAGCAGCAGCAGGGCCGAGATGCCCGCCGCGATGGCGATCGCCGCGAAGAACCCGCTCCAGTGCCAGATGTCGATCACCCGCGCCAGCGGCCAGCCGGAGAGCGACGCGCCGAGGTAGGCAAACAGCCCGACAAAGCCCGTCGCCGCGCCTGCCGCCTCTTTGTGCGAGCACTCCGCCGCCGCCATGCCGATCAGCATCTGCGGGCCAAAGACGAAAAAGCCGATGGTGAAGAAGCACGCCGCCTGCATGACGTAGCTGGCGAATGGCATCAGCCACAGCGAGCCCACGGAGAGTAAAATCCCGGCGGCAAAAATCAGGTTCATCGGGCCGCGGTTGCCGTTGAACAGCTTGTCCGATCCCCAGCCCGCTACCAGCGCGCCGATAAACCCACCCAACTCGAACATCGTCACCGCCGAATTAGCGGTGACCAGATCCACACCCAGCGTCTCGGACATGTACAGGTTGCCCCAGTCGTTGATGGCCGCGCGCACCACGTAGACCAGCACGTAGCAGAGGGACAGCAGCCAGATGTACGGATTTTTCAACACGTACTTGGTGAGGATCTCCTGGCGGGACAGCCCGGCGCCCTCCTGCTGCTGGGCGATCTCCATCTCGTCGTGCCGCCAGTCGCCCACCGCAGGCAGGCCGACGGTTTGCGGCCTGTCGCGCAGGCGCCAGCAGAGGAACAGCCCGGCGACAATCGCAAGAGCACCGGCAATCATCATCCCCGTGCGCCAGCCGTAGTGCAGCGCGGCAGCCCCCACCACCATCGGGATCAGCGCCCCGCCGACGTTATGCGCGGTGTTCCATATTGCCCACCAGCCGCCGCGCTCGTTGCGCGAGTACCAGGCGGTGAGCAGGCGGGCGCAGACCGGCGCGCCCCAGCCCTGGAAAAAGGCGTTCAGCGCCCACAGCAGGGCAAAGGCCCATAGCGAGGTGGAAAAGCCGAACAGGATGTTCACCACGCCGGTGGCGATCAGCCCAACGCCCATGAAATAGCGCGCGTTGGAGCGGTCGCTGACGATGCCGGAGAAAAACTTCGACAGGCCGTAGGTGATGTAAAACAGCGTCGCCAGCAGGCCGATATCGGTGCGCGTCATCACGCCGCTGGCGAGGATTTCCGGCGCGGCGGCGTTGAAGCTTTTGCGGGTGAAGTAGAACAGGGCGTAGCCGAGCCAGAGGGTGATCAGGATATGGCGACGCCAGTAGCGGTAGCGGGCGTCGATTTCCGCTTTGTTGCTTAACGGGGCTATGCTGGCGGGCGTTTTAAACATGATGCGTCCTTAACGGCAGGCTGACGCTGACGCGCGTCCCGTGGGTGCAGGAAAGGTTCAGCGTGCCGCCCAGCGCCTTGACGCGCTCGCGCATCCCCGCCAGGCCAAACCCCTGCTGGCCGGAGCCCGGCGGCAGGCCGCAGCCGTCGTCGTCTATCACCAGCATCAGTCGCTCGTCCTGCTGCCAGCCCTGGATCGTCACCGCGCTGGCATTGGCGTGTTTGACGATGTTGTTCAGCCCTTCCTGACAGACGCGGAACAGCGTCACGCGCTGGCCTTCGCTCAGCCCAGGCTCGTTAATACGCCAGTCGAGATGGCTGACAATGCCGCGGCTTTCGAGCTCCATCTCACGCATCAGGGAGCGTATCGCCTGCTCCAGCGACAGGTCATCAAGCTGGCGCGGACGCAGCCGTCCCAGCAAGCGACGAACGGCGTCATAGACGCCCAGCGAAAGCTGTTCGATATGCGCCCCGCCCTGCTTCACGCTCGCGTTATCCGCCGCCAGACGCTGGACGATGCCCGCCTGCGTGCGGATGGCGGTAATGGTCTGCCCGATATCGTCGTGCAGCTCGCGAGCCACTTCCTGACGCACGCTCTCCTCGGTTTCCAGCAGACGCTCCGCCAGACGACGGTTGCGCGCCAGCTCGGCTTGCAGGGACTGGTTCAGCTCGCGAAGACGCTGAATGCCCGCCCCGAGCAGCAGCCCGGTCAGGCTCTGGGCCAGCAGCGAGAGCAGCAGATCCACCGGATGATCGTGCCAGGTCTGGCTGGCGATCAGCGCGATGGCATTCATCAGCGTGGCGATCAAAGCGCCCTGCCAGCCGTAGTGCCAGGCCAGAGCGATAATCGGCAGCGCCAGACAAAACGGCGTGAAACGCGATAATTCAGCGGGCAGACCCAGCTGTAGCCACAGGCTCACGACAAACAGCAGCAGATACCAGATCAGGTGCCGGGCGCGCCAGTTCACCGGCTGGGAGACCAGCGCCGGGCCGAGCGGCTGCCAGACGGTGCTGGTAAGGTAGTGCCAGATCACAAGGCAGGTCGGGGCCAGCGTCAGTCCGCCAGTCAGGGTCAGCAGCAGGGCGTTGAGCACCTCCTTTTCGCCCATCCACGGCAGAGACTGCAACAGCGCGGCGGCAATCAGCGCCGCCCCCTGACGCAGCAGCGTGCGCCAGTCGCGCTGGTGGCGGTAGCGGGAAATCAGGGCAACGGGGAGAAGCGTGAGCAGGCTTCCGGTCATCAATAAGGGAAGATGCGCGAGGGCCACTTCCTGCGCCAGCCAGATCAGCATCACCCACTCCGCGCCCAGCAAAACCGGCCAGTATCCGCGCGGGCACTGGAGCATTAATCCCAGACGCAGGCCAAAGGGAAACAGCAGCACCGCCAGCTCCGGGCGTTCCACCAGGTGCAGGCTGATGCTCCACAGGCAAAACCACGCGGCGGAGAAGATAAAAAAGCTGGCAGCGACGGCGATCAGCCTTGAAAACAGGGAGTTCATTGCCAGCTGTCAAACATGCGGCGCGCCAGCTCAACGTCGTTGCTGACGTTGAGTTTTTCCATCAGGTTGGCGCGATGAACGTGTACGGTTTTGGGCGACAGGCCCAGCTCTACGGCAATCTCTTTTACCGACATGCCCTGGGCAAGCTTCTCCGCCACCTGGCGTTCGCGTCTGGTGAGCGGATCTTGCCGTCCGGCCGCCAGCTTGATGGCGATATCCGGCGTCAGGTAGCAGCCGCCGGTAGAGACAGTGCGCACGGCGGTAATCAACTCGTCCGGGCTACAGCGTTTGGAGAGGAAGCCGCGCGCGCCCGCGTTGAGCGCCTGCTCGACCAGCGCCGGGCTGTCGTGGACCGAAAGCATGATCGTCGCCATCCCTTTCGGCAGCTGGCTCAACAGCTCCAGCCCGGAGAGATCCGGCATCGAGATGTCGCAGATACAGACCTGCACCCCGCGCCCCGGCAGGCCCGCCAGCGCCTCGCGCCCGGAGCCAAACTCGGCCACAACCTGAAAATCCGGTTCGAGGTTGAGGAGCTGGGCAAAGCCGGAGCGGACGATAAGGTGGTCGTCGATGAGAGCGATGGTGGTCATGTGTGTTCCTGCGGTCTGAAATGCCGGATGACGCTGCGCTTATCCGGCAAAAGCCTCTTACCTTAAGTGATTTACTCGAAAAACACCGCAATTTTGTTAAACATGGTGGGATCGGACTGGTTGCGCGCCACTTTGGTGACATCTTCCAGCTTGTCGATCTGCGCCATCATCTGCTCCAGACGCTGGTCGTCGTTCACCAGTAGCCAGATGCGGCTGTGCTCGCTGCCCTGAATCGGCAGACACAAAATGCCTTCTACGTTAAACGCCCGGCGGGCAAACAGCCCGCAGACGTGCGTCATAACGCCAGGGTGGTTGCGGACGGTGAGTTCCAGAATGACGTTATCGTGTTGTTTCTGCATGGCTTATTCCCCCACCATCTCAGTATTGGCCGCACCCGGCGGCACCATCGGATACACTTTTTGCTGCGCGTCGATACGCACGTGGATCAGCGCCGGGCCCGGACGAGCAATCGCCTCCTGCAACGCCGCGTGGGCATCGTCTTCGGCGTTCAGATCGCAGGTGTGCAGGCCAAAACCGGCGGCAATTTGCATGAAGTTGATCGTCCCCGGATAGGTCGCGGCAAACACGCCCTGCTTGTAGAACAGGCTCTGCTGCTGGTGCACCAGGCCCAGCGCCTCGTTGTTCATCAGGATGATTTTGACGTCCAGCTGGTTTTCGGCCGCGGTCGCCATTTCCTGAATGTTCATCATCAGGCTGCCGTCGCCGGAGAAGCAGATAACCTTGCGGTCCGGGTTGGCGAGCGCCGCGCCTACTGCCGCCGGCAGGCCGAAGCCCATGGTGCCGAGGCCGCCGGAGGTCAGCCACTGGCGCGGGCGGTTCAGCGGATAGGCCTGCGCGGTCCACATCTGGTGCTGGCCGACGTCGGTGGTGATGATCGCGCTGTCGTCCACGCAAGCGGCCACGGCGTTGATCAGCCCGTAGTGGCTCAGCGGGTCGTCCTCGGTTGGGATGGCGCCCGGGAACTCGCGTTGCAGATCGGCCACCAGCTGGCGCCAGTCGGCGCGGTCAGCTGCGTCCGTCTGCGGGATCAGCTGCGCCAGCACGTCGGCCACGTCGCCCTGAATCGCCACGTGCGGCTGCTTGATTTTACCCAGCTCGGCGCGGTCGATATCCACATGAATAATTTTGGCGTTCGGGCAGAACTCCTCGGTTTTGCCAATCGCCCGGTCATCAAAACGTGCACCCATAACAATCAGCAAATCCGCCTCTTGCAGGATGTAGTTGGTGCTGCGCGCGCCGTGCATGCCCAGCATGCCTAAAGACAACGGATGCGCTTTGGGCAGCATGCCCAGCGCCATCAGGGTCATGGTGGTCGGCAGGTTGGCTTTTTCCGCGAACGCACGGATTTCATCCGCGGCGTTAATCGCCCCGCCGCCCAGATAGAGCACCGGGCGTTTCGCCGCGTTAATCATGGCGGCGGCGTCGCGCACGCTCTCAGCGCTGAATTCCGGTGCGGGGGCACGCTCGCCCGGCGCAGGCAGCACGTCGATCTCGATCTCTGCGGTCTGTACGTCCTTAGGAATGTCTATCCACACCGGACCCGGGCGGCCAGACTGCGCAATGCGGAACGCATCGCTGATCACCTGAGGCAGCTCGCTGATATCGCGAACTAAATAGTTATGTTTGGTGATGGGGATAGAGATGCCGTAGGTGTCCACTTCCTGGAACGCATCGGTGCCGATCATCGAGGACGGGACCTGGCCGGTAATGCAGATGAGCGGAATGGAGTCGAGACGCGCGTCGGCGATGGCGGTCACCAGATTAGTGGCGCCCGGCCCGCTACAGGCCATACACACCGCAGGTTTGCCCTGAGTGCGCGCCATGCCCTGAGCGATAAATCCGGCTCCCTGCTCGTGACGCGCCAGTACGTGGCGGATCTGTGTACTTTGGCTTAACGCATCATACAGCGGCAGCACGGTTCCACCCGGGATACCCGCAACCGTGGTGATGCCCTGTCGTTCCAGTAAATGAACAATCAGCTGCGCGCCTGTAAAACGCGTCTTTGTGGATGTTGTGCCCGAACTTGCCATGCTCCAGTCCTTTTCTTCTGAGCCAGCCTTCCGGGGAGGGTCCTAAACGAAAAACCCCGCCCGGTTTGCGCCGGCGGGGTTTTGGATTCGTGTGTTGATCCAGTCCCTACGGCGCATTGCCGACGACCACCACCACACGCACGACGACCACTGCGGCTGGTTGCGCAGTTTTTAGTAGGGTCGAAGTGAAGATGGATGAAGTCATTGGGGACCTGTGTTTAGAATCATTGATTGAATTTATACAAACACAGGTTTTCGGGCGTGACAATGGAAATATTTTCATCTGCGCAAAAATGCGTCAGGGATCACGTTTCGTTTGTTGGGTGATGAAACCATAAAAAGGCTTTTATCTCACTCAATAAACAGCGCAGGCGAAACGCCAAAGCGGGCCGCCAGTTTTTTTATATGGTTCAGTGTGAGCTGACGCTGCCCATTGAGTACCCTTGAAACCATTGATTTACTACCTATTTCGTCCTGAAAATCCGAAATAGTGAGTTTGTGCTGATCCATAAGCGTTCTTAACACCGCAATCCCCACGGGAACAGATTCCATCTCCTGGCGTAGCGCGACAATTTCAGGCCGGTTTGCTTCGTAGCGGCTGATTCTCGCACATACAATATCCAGTAAAGGGCTGCCAGGTTCATGCATGAGCAGATACTCAACCAGCTCAAGTGCGTCCTGGTAATCCTTCTCGTTAGGATGTTCACCCAGCAGAGGAACAGCCGCAACAAGGTCATGCGTAGCTTTTAGTGCATCAGCAACGATCATCATTTCTTCCCCTTAGTGCGATGTTTCTCCGTAAAACGGTCATATTCCTTATGAGTAAAAACATGGCGCACATAAAACTTTTGGCTTTCAAAGAAAATGAGAGCCACTACTCTGAGATTGTTATTTGCAATATCAATAACATAATGCTTATCGAGATACTTGAAGTTATCCAGCGTTGGAAACAGTTTTCTTAGCGCAGCAGGCGTCGGGCAATGGCTTTTTTCGATAACTCTTCCCAAAAAGAGAAGTTCATCCCTGTATTGTGGAAACTGGCTTACCGCCTCACAAACTGCCTTCATTGAGATTAAATGCATACTGCATGCCTGCCGCGTCCGTTGCCATAATGGCAACAATAACATGCATTGCCAATATGTCAACGCCCGTCAATTTTTTGTCTAACCTCAGAAAACAAAAAACCCCGCCTAAGCGAGGTTTTTTTCAGGGTTTTGCGGTTGGTCGCCGCAGAACACACTGTGTTACGTCAACGCGAAAAGTATACGCGATCGAAGACGAACGCGCAATTCCGGCACGGATTTTGACGTTTTTGAGTATGGATCGCCTTCCAAATTTTGTCCATAAAATACTGTTCATGCATACAGTATTTATCTATACTGAGGGTGTTCGCAGTGAGCGAGGGGGCCGCAGTTTACCGGCGCAACGAAGTCCTGGCTGAAACGGGTGGTGCCGTCAGTGCCTTAACCCCTGAAGTGAGCACACTGTGTTACGTCAATCCAGGTGCTGGCCACAGGCGGCGGAAAGGTACGCCAGCATCGTGCTCCTTTTAACCAAAAGGAGACGCGTATGAGCGTCGTGGATATGGTCATACTTGTCCTCAAACTCATTGTTGCTGTATTGCAACTGCTTGATGCTGTCCTGAAATACGTTCGGTGATTCAGGTTCAAGTCGCACCTGAGAGGGGCGGGCAACCGCCCCTCTTTAATAACGAGGGAATGCTATGTCGCGTCTGTTAATTGAGCCTGTTACGCCTGATGAGCCGGGCTATATCGCCCTGAAGGCCGAGAGTATCGCGTTGAATTTCAACATGCTGCGCCGGCTGGAAGAGAACTGGCAGCGGGGTGAAAACCGCTTTAATGCCCCGGGTGAAAAGCTGCTGGGGGCGTTTCTTAACGGCAAGCTGGTGGGCGTGTGCGGTCTTAATCGCGATCCGTTCAGCCAGCAGCCGCGCGCCGGACGTATTCGTCATCTCTATGTCAGCGAAAAGTGCCGCGGGCTGGGCATTGGAAAGCAGCTTTTGACCGTGGTGATGGCGGATGCCAGCATCTGGTTTGATTTTCTTAATACCCATGCGCCGGAAACTGCGTACGGATTTTATCATCGGGCAGGCTTCAGGCTGGTGTCAGACGAACCCCGGGTCACGCACCGCCTTTTTTGCGCAGTGTAAGCGTCTGGCAGCATCGAAGGGTGAATGTTACAGTTGGATGACATTTCACCATTTGAAACGCCATGACCATCACCGTTTTCTGCATTTTACTGTTCGCCGCACTGCTGCATGCCAGCTGGAACGCCATCGTTAAGGCCGGAACGGACAAGCTCTACTCTGCGATCGGCGTCAGCGGTTCAGCCGCGCTTATTGCCCTGATTTTACTGCCTTTCTCTCCCCAGCCGACGGCTGCAAGCTGGCCCTATTTGTTCGTCTCCTGCGCGTTACAGGTGGTGTATACGGTACTGGTGGCAAAAACCTATCAGGTCTCCGACATGAGCCAGACCTATCCGCTGATGCGCGGTACCGCCCCGCTGCTGGTGGCGCTGATCAGCGTGCTGGCGCTCGGCGACCACCTCTCCTGGCTTGCCTGGTCCGGTATCGGCGTCATTTGCCTGTCAATTCTGGCGATGGCGATGAATGGCCGCATGCAGTCGCGCAAGGGGATCTGGCTGGCACTGCTTAACGCCTGTTTTATCGCCGGGTATACGCTGGTGGACGGCACCGGCGTGCGGTTATCAGACTCGGCGCTGGGCTACACGCTCTGGACCTTCTTCATGAACGGCTTCTGCCTGCTGAGCTGGGCGATGGTAGCCCGCCGCCGTGAAGCGTCAGCCTATCTGCGCCTGCACTGGAAAAAGGGGCTACTCGGCGGCGTCGGGACGATGGGATCTTACGGTCTGGCGCTTTGGGCGATGACGCAGGCGCCGCTGGCGGTGGTCGCGGCACTGCGTGAAACCTCGATTCTCTTCGGCGCATTAATCGCATTTGTGCTTTTAAAAGAGAAAGTTGCCGGCCTGCGCATCGCGGCGGCGCTGGGTATAGCCGCCGGTGCGGTCCTGCTTCGCCTGGCGTAATTCGCTGGCAACATTAGTTGCCGATCTTGTTTACAAATCCTGACTTCACGCCCTCTGTCATTCATCACAGTAATGCTTAAATTGTCATCTCACTGTGGTAGATTCCTCGCGCATTTATGGGAATGCGTAGTCACTTATTCTTTATTTCTCTCTTTTGGCAAAAGTATTCAGCGACATGAAAAAGCAACGGAACGTGAACTTATTGTTGATGCTGGTGTTACTGGTGGCCGTCGGGCAGATGGCGCAAACCATCTATATTCCGGCGATTGCCGATATGGCAAAAGATCTGAACGTCCGCGAAGGGGCGGTACAGAGCGTGATGGCAGCCTACCTGCTGACCTATGGCGTTTCACAGCTGGTTTATGGTCCCCTGTCCGATCGCGTCGGGCGTCGCCCGGTCATTCTGGTGGGCATGAGCATTTTCATGGTGGCGACAGTCATTGCCATTACCACCCATAGCCTGACCGTACTGATTGCCGCCAGCGCTCTTCAGGGTGTGGGCACCGGCGTCGGCGGGGTCATGGCGCGTACCCTGCCGCGAGATATGTATCAAGGCACCCAGCTCCGTCACGCCAACAGCTTGTTAAACATGGGTATCCTCGTGAGCCCGCTGCTCGCGCCGCTGATCGGTGGCCTGCTGGACACCGTGTGGTCCTGGCGCGCCTGTTACGCCTTCCTGCTGGTGCTGTGCGCGATCGTCACCTTCAGCATGGCGCGCTGGATGCCGGAAACACGTCCGCAGGACGCGCCGCGCACGAAGCTTATCGCCAGCTATAAAACGCTTTTCGGCAACGGGTCGTTTACCTGTTATTTATTGATGCTGATCGGCGGTCTGGCGGGCATTGCCGTGTTCGAAGCCTGTTCCGGCGTGCTGCTGGGCGCAGGCCTTGGCCTGAGCAGCATGGTGGTGAGTATCCTGTTTATTCTGCCGATCCCGGCGGCGTTCTTCGGCGCATGGTTCGCCGGACGTCCGAACAAACGCTTCTCCACGCTGATGTGGCAGGCCGTGATCAGCTGCCTGCTGGCCGGGCTGATGATGTGGATCCCGGGGCTGTTTGACGTGATGTCGGTCTGGACGTTGCTCGTCCCGGCGGCGCTGTTCTTCTTCGGCGCGGGCATGCTGTTCCCGCTCGCCACCAGCGGCGCAATGGAGCCGTTCCCGTTCCTCGCGGGTACCGCTGGTGCCCTGGTGGGCGGTTTACAGAATATCGGTTCCGGCGCGCTCGCCTGGCTCTCCGCGATGATGCCGCAGACCGGGCAGGCTAGTTTAGGCTTGCTGATGACTCTGATGGGGCTGCTGATTTTGCTGTGCTGGCTGCCGCTGGCGTCGCGTGTCTCGCATCACGAACAGCCTGTTTAACCGCATGATGGCCCGGCTTCTCGCCGGGCTTTTCACACCCGGGCGCAATCATCGCCTGCAATAGCCGCTCTGGCGCAGGACGCCACGCCCCCTCTTCCCCGTCATAAAACTGAACATCGGCGTTTATCGCATACGGAATAGCAGCCTTTTGCAGCTCGCAGGCCATAAACGTGGCAAACGCCATCTGCGAGGCGGTTGGCGTCAGGGTTTTCGACTCGCCCACACCCCAGCCACCTACCCAGCTCACGTGCCCGGTTTTTTGCTGCCAGCGCAGGGCGGCGTTGATTCGGTTGCGAATAGCCGTTTTCTCCGCCGCGGTTCCGGACGTCCACGGATATTTGCCGTTCGTTTTCAGCGGACCCCACGGGAAAATATGCCACTCTGCCAGCAGGTAATTCTGGCTGTGCGCGGGCAGCTTCAGGCTGGATAAATCCTCTGGCGCGGCGCGCAGGCGAGGTGCGATAAAAATCATGCGGCTGGCATCAATGGCGTGAATGTCTTTGATCGCTTTCTCATACACCCGGTTGAGGGAAACCATGTTGTGGTTGAGCTTGTCCGCCGGTTCGTAGATCAGGTCAAAGCCCAGCAACGGCGAACGCTGACCAAAATAATGCGCCACGGCAATCCACCAATCAATCACCGCTTTTTCGGTATCCGCTTTCGGGTCGTTTTTATATTCATCTGCCTGATAAGCGACGATGGGGATGATGCCGTATTGCTCGCAGGCCTCCACCAGCTTACGCAGGTGAATCAGTCGCGCTTCCGTGGGTTCGCCCGCCACCCGAATGCGGACATGACGTATGCCTTTCGCCCGAAAATCACGGACCACCAGCGGATCAAACTCGCGGATACCGCGCTCGGTGCGGGCCCAGTCGACGTCCATCCCGACACCCAGCATCTGGGCGTAACGGGCAGCCGTCAGCGGCGGCTCAGCGGCACAGGCCCAGCCGGAAGCGATCGCTAACACGGTGACAATGAAAGGCTTCAGCACGTCGCACCTTGCGAAAATCAAATCGTTAGCCTGTATTTAGCACGCTTTTTCGCATTTGGTGTAGAGCCAAAGCGTAATAATTCTTCAGTTCGCCCGCTCTTTCAGCCAGCCGATAAAGGCGTCAATTTTTGGCCATTGCCGACCCGAAAGCGTTGAGACGTAGTAGTGCTGATGACATTTAAGCGTCTTTTCGCCGAAAGGAGCAATCAGCTCGCCGCGCGCGAGATGCTTTTGCACCAGCCTTTTTCGCCCCATCGCAACGCCGGCGTGGTGCGTCGCGGCAATAATCGCCAGATCCGCACGGTCGAACCCAATCCCGGATGAGGGCGGCATATTCACGCCAAAATGCGTCGTCCAGCTTGACCATTCATCCGTGGCGGAATCGTGACTCCAGGCCTGACGGTCATGGAGCAGCGTACAGCGGTGAAGGTTATCGGGATTTTGCACCAGCGCGTGCTCCCTGGCATATTCCGGTGAGCAGACCGGCAGGATCGCTTCATCCATCAGGTAGTGATAACCGAGCTGCTTCGGCGGTGAATCATCGAAATAGAGCGCCAGATCGACGCCCGTTCGCTGCATATTCACGTCTTCATTGCCCGTCAGCACGTTCAGCGAAATAGAAGGATAGCGTTGGGTAAAGTCGCCAAGCATCGGCACCAGCCAGCACTGGGCGATCGACGGACGGGAATAAACCGTCAGCGTGCCCGACAGCGCCTGGTTTTTAATGTCCAGTACCTCCTGGTTCAGCGCGTCGAGCGAGGATTTTAGCGTCCAGTACACGCGCTTCCCCTCCTGCGTCAGCTCAACTTTGCGGTGCGAGCGTGTAAACAGCTGAATGCCCAGCTCGTCTTCCAGCAGGCTGATGCGGTGGCTTACCGCGCTGGGGGTCAGGGACAGCTCAGCGGCTGCCAGCGCAAAAGATTCATACCGGGCAGCCGCTTCAAAGGTATGCATTTTGGACAGCTGCCAGCCGTTTAGCCGTCGCTTATCTTCCACCATCGCCCTCATCTCTTCGTGGTTGGTTCAATCTGGTTCACCTGAAACGCAATTTATATCATTTGTCAGTATGCCTCTTTTTTATGCTTAATACCGGATGACCCCCCTTGCGAAGAGATGGACGATGAAAAGCGCAACGATCAACGCGTTAACCGCACGGTTTCCTCTGGTTGAGGATCTGATTACCCTGAAAGAAACCACCTGGCTCAACCCGCGTACCACGACGCTGGCTGAAGGGTTGCCCTATGTCGGGCTGACCAAAGCCGACGTTGACGACGCCCACGCGCGCCTGGAACGCTTCGCGCCGTATCTGGCGAAAGCCTTCCCGGAAACGGCGGCTGCGGGCGGAATTATCGAATCTGAACTGGTCGCCATTCCGGCAATGAAAGCGCGTCTGGAGCAGGAATATGGCGTAACGATCCCCGGCACGCTGCTGCTGAAAAAAGACAGCCATCTGCCGATCTCCGGCTCCATTAAAGCGCGCGGCGGCATTTATGAAGTGCTGGCTCACGCGGAGAAACTGGCGCTGGCCTCAGGCTTGCTCAAGCTGGATGACGATTACAGCATTCTGCTGGAGCCGCGCTTCAAGGACTTCTTCAGCCAGTACAGCATCGCCGTGGGCTCAACCGGCAACCTTGGGCTGTCCATCGGCATCATGAGCGCGCGCATCGGCTTTAAGGTTACGGTGCATATGTCTGCCGACGCCCGTGAATGGAAAAAAGCCAGGCTGCGCAGCCACGGCGTGATCGTTGTGGAATACGAGCAGGATTACGGCGTGGCGGTGGAGCAAGGGCGCAAAGCAGCGGAAAGCGATCCGAACTGCTTCTTTATTGACGATGAGTACTCCCGCACGCTGTTCCTGGGCTATGCGGTGGCGGGCGAGCGCCTGAAAGCACAGTTTGCCGCACAGGGGCGCGTGGTGGACGCTGAACATCCCCTAAACGTCTATCTGCCGTGCGGCGTCGGCGGCGGGCCCGGCGGCGTGGCGTTTGGCCTGAAGCTGGCCTTTGGCGACAGCGTGCACTGTTTCTTCGCCGAGCCTACGCACTCGCCGTGCATGCTGCTGGGTGTCCACACCGGTCTGCACGATGAGATCGCCGTACAGGATCTGGGTATTGATAACGTGACGGCGGCGGACGGGCTGGCGGTAGGCCGCGCGTCAGGCTTCGTGGGTCGCGCGATGGAGCGTCTGCTTGACGGGTTCTTTACCCTCTCCGATCAGAGCATGTATAACCTGCTCGGCTGGCTGGCGCAGGAGGAAGGCATTCGCCTGGAGCCGTCGGCGCTGGCGGGGATGGTGGGGCCGGTACGGATAAAGTCAGATGCCAACACGACGCACCTGGTCTGGGCGACCGGCGGCGGCATGGTGCCGGATGACGAGATGGCGAATTATCTGGCGAAAGGGAAGTAATTATGCCGGGCGGCGGCTGCGCCTTACCCGGCCTACAGGTGCAAAATTTGTCGAATATGGGTTACCGCAAACAGCAGCGACAGGGACAGCACGGCCAGGGCGATCAGGAACTTATCCCGCACCGCCCCTGGCTGTGCGAAATCACTGTGCGCGACGTCCATCAGGTTCCGGCTGCGGGTATAGCGCCATAAAATAATGGCTACCAGCGCCAGCACAACGATGGAGATCCAGAATGGCATCCCCGTGCGGTGCCAGTTGTGCTTAATGGCAAGCGCAATCAGCGCGCCATACCCCAGCAGCGTGCGTAGCCAGGCCAGCGAGGTACGCTCCGGCTGAAGCCCGGGGTCTGCTTCCCTCCGCGCTTTGCGGCTATCCGGCATAGAACACCAGTAACATCACGATGCCAGCCACCAGCAGCAAAATCGTACTGATGATAAGCAAACCGCGTGTGTAAGGGAGATCCTGCTTCAGACGCATCGCCTTTTCGTTGCGCAGCCACCGCAGGTAGCCGTAGATCGCCAGCACGCCGGCTAACAGACACAGCAGCAGGGACAGCGCTTCGCGGATCAGCGGGGTGGCAAAATCAGGGGCGAGCTGATCAAGGCCAACGCCTGCGGCCAGAAAGCCCAGGGCAGTACGGATCCACGCTAAAAATGTACGCTCGTTAGCCAGTGAGAAGCGGTAATCCGGTGCTTCACCGAGGCGGGAAATGTTCATGAAGGTTCCTTGTCGTACCAGAAGCAGGCTTCAGCATAGCGTAAATTAACGGGGACAAGGAGACCGGCATCGGGTGATGCCGGTCAGCGAGGCTAGCCCATCCCCCAGAACAGCACCGCCAGTAGCTGTGGGGTAATGATGCGCAGAAACATCACCAGCGGATAAACCGTGGCGTAAGACAGCGCCGCCGCACCGCTGGTGGCGTGCAGGTTATTGGCGAACGCCAGCGCGGGCGGATCGGTCATAGAGCCAGCCAGCATGCCGCACAGCGTGAGATAGTTCATTTTAGCGAACATACGCGCCAGTAATCCGACCGTTATCAGCGGGATGGCGGTAATAAATATGCCGTATCCTACCCAGCTCATTCCTTCGCCGTTCACCAGGGTATCGACAAAATCGCCGCCGGATTTCAGCCCCACCACCGCCAGAAACAGCACAATGCCTAACTCCCGCAGCGCCAGGTTAGCGCTCGGGGGCATAAACCAGTAGAGCTTACCGATGGAGCCGATACGCCCGAGGATCAGCGCCATAATGAGCGGCCCGCCAGCCAGACCCAGCTTCAGCGCTACCGGGAAGCCGGGCACGTACAGGGGGATGGAGCCAAGCATCACCCCAAGCCCGACACCGATAAAGACCGGCAGCATCTGCACCTGCTGGAGTTTTTGCTGCGCGTTTCCCACCATGTTCGCTACGGCATCAATGGATGACGGACGCCCGACCAGGTTGAGAATATCACCAAATTGCAGGCTCGCATCCTGGCTGGCCACCAGCTCCACGCCAGCGCGATTAAGACGGGAGATCACCACGTCATAGCGCTCTTTAACCTGCAAATCGCGTATTTTCTTGCCCAGCACCTTCTCATTGGTCACCACCACGCGCTCCACGCGCATATCCGTTCCACGGGTTGAGAGCGAAGTATCTACCTCCTGACCAATCACCAGCCGGGCATTGTTTAAATCCGCCGGTTGCCCTACCAGATGCAGAAGATCGCCGTGTTGAATAAGGGTATCGGGCGAAGGCACCATCAGCGTGTCATCGCGTTTCAGGCGTGAACAGATAATGGTCGCGCTGTTCAGAATGGGAACATCCTGTATCGCCATATTGTTCAGGTTGGGGTTTTCGACGCGAATGTTGATGGTTTTAATGAGCGCATGGCCGTTGGTCAGGGTGCTTTCATGCTCCTTCGCCTCCTGTTCAACGTTAACGCGGAACAGCACGCGCACCAGCCACATCGAGAGCAAAATACCGCAAATACCAAACGGATAGGCCATGGCGTAGCTCATCCCCATCTGATCGACGACATCAGCCGGGATACCCAAATCGCGCAGAATTTGCTGACCCGCCCCGAGCGCAGGCGTGTTAGTGACGGCTCCGGAGAAAATACCCAGCACGACGGGCAACGGAATAGCGAAGAGTTTATGCAGGATCGCGGTGACCAGCCCACCCATCACAACAATGCCGAAAGCAAAGAGATTAAGGCGTAAACCGGAGACGCGCAGCGAAGCGAAGAAACCCGGACCCACCTGAATGCCGATGGTATACACAAAGAGGATCAGGCCAAATTCCTGAATGAAATGCAGCATATCGGCGCTGAGCACCCACCCAAGCTGGTCGGCAAAATGGCCGACAAAAATCCCGCCGAACAGCACCCCGCCGATACCAAACCCGACGCCGCGGATTTTGATATTCCCCAGCCACAACCCGACTACCGCGACAAGGGCCAACACGCTCACGGTTAACGCGATATCACTCATGATCCACATCCTGTGTATAACCATAGTTATAATAAGGATTCTCTCAGAGCCAGCGGCGGCTGTATGGGGGATGGCGCACAAAAAAGCCCTGCCGGGGCAGGGCTTCGTGCAGTCTGTGGGTAGTGTCGGATGGCGGCTGCGCCTTACCCGACCTTCAGGATCGGCAGGTTTTGCGCAGCCTCTACCCGGCAAAAAATGTATTAGCTATTCAACGCCGGACGTTCGCTAATGGCGATGCGCTGCGGCGCAATGGCTTCGGGCACGTTACGCGTGAGGTCAATATTCAGCAGCCCGTTGGTAAACGTCGCGCCAGACACTTCCATATGGTCTGCCAGCGTAAAGCTCAGGCTGAACGGCTGAGTGACAAGCCCCTGATGCAGCCATTTGGTCTCGGTGTCTGGTTTTTCCGGCGACCCTTTCACGGTCAGGCGCGTGCCCTCAAGCTGGATGTCGAGATCTTCCTGACGGAACCCGGCCAGCGCGAGCGTGATGCGGTAGTGATTATCATCGCTTTTTTCGATGTTGTACGGCGGAAACGTCTGCTGTTCGGTCGCGCTTTGCAGCGCGTTAGCCAGTTTGTCAAAACCGATCCACTGACGCAGTAGAGGGGAAAAATCATAGTTACGCATACTAAATCTCCTTCTGAGAAGCGAGTTCGGCACAGTTTAATTTTGTGCGCAGTTGTACCTGCAAACCCTTACGGATTCGCATATGCTCCCTTTACGGCAAGCAATTTCAGGTGGGCCGCGTTAGCGACCCGCATAATTAGTTGATTTCGATACGGCGTGGTTTTTTCTCTTCCGGAATCACACGTTCCAGTTCGATAAACAGCAGGCCGTTCACCAGGTTCGCGCCCTTGACGTGGATGTTCTCAGCCAGCTGGAACTTGCGCTCAAAGTTGCGCTCTGCGATGCCCTGGTAAAGGTAGGTTCGTTCTTTCTGCTCGCCCGCATGGGAGCCTTTCACCACCAGCAGATTGTCCTGGGCGGTGATCTCCAGTTCGCTCTCTGCGAAACCGGCGACAGCAATCGCAATGCGGTAGTGGTTTTCGTCAACCAGTTCAACGTTGTAAGGAGGATAGCCGTTGCTCTGGCTCTGGTTGTTTTCTAAGTGGTTGAACAGACGATCAAAACCAATGGCAGAACGGTATAGCGGAGAGAGATCGAAGTTACGCATAGATAAAAGCTCCTGAAATCAGCGAGAAAATGTAGCCTTCCACCATGGACAGGCTTCCGTTCCCCCGAACACCCATCAGGCGTGTCCGTTATCGGGGTACATCCTTAAAATGGGTCTGGATACGGGCTTTTCAAGCGTATTAATGCGAGATTTTTTTGCACTTTGCTGGATGTCGCATAGACTCAGGGGCACAGCACAAAGGGTTAAATTGCGAGGGCGACCACAGTGCAGATGTTTTGGACTGTCCATTTTGGACGCGCCTCGCTATAACCCTGAGTTGCAGGTCAATGCCGTGCTACTAAAGATGACTGAGTGATGATGAGAAATGTTCTGATTAAGCTGGCGACGTTCAGCGGGGTTGTTTTACTTTGCGGGTGTTCGAGCGTGATGTCGCACACCGGCGGTAAAGAAGGAACATATCCGGGGACGCGCGCCAGTGCCGCCATGATCTCTGATGATGAGACAAACTGGGGTACCAAATCTCTGGCGATTCTTGATATGCCGTTTACGGCGGTTGCCGATACGCTTCTGCTGCCGTGGGATATGTTCCGCACCGACAGCTCAGTGCGCTCGCGCGTTGAGAAAAGCGAGCAGGAGACGCTGGCAACCAACTCCGTCATCCCGCCCGCAGAGATGCCCCCGCGCTAATTCCGTGCGGTTTCCGTTAGCCACAGCTGGCGGAAACCGTCCTTCTCTTCCATCCACGCGATAAAACGCCCGTCCGGGGAAAAGACCACTGCGTCAGCAGACGGCTGATTGCCATGATCGGACGTCAAAAACGTCACCTTTCCGGTCTGCGCATCGCAGCAGGCAATGCGGCTTTCGAGCACAAACCCAAGTGTGCGGCCAGAAGGATGCCAGTTAAAGGCCGACTGGATATCACTCTCACTGCGGGTCAACTGGCGCGGCTCGCCGCCCTCAGGTGAGATAAGCCACAGCTGCACAACGCCGTTATCGTCCCGCATTAAAAACGCAATCTGCGTCCCCTGCGGATTGCTGCGCACCCAGTGGCGCGGCACGTTCACCAGCCCCGGATACGCCTTCTGATGGGTGAAGGTTAAGCGGCGTTGCGTGATGCCCGCAGGAGGCGCGGGCATCGTCTCAGGCGTTCCCTGCAACGGCGCCTCGCCTGCTCGTTTCCAGCCCTGCTCATCTTTGGGGAGGTCCACAATAAACAGTTCCGGCACCTTTTCGCCTTTCGCTGACACCGTATCGCCGATAAACGCCAGCCTGTCGTTGCCCACCCAGCCCTCTTCATAGGCGCGGTTAATCTCATCGCTGCCCGGTTGCGGGTTCGGCGTTGTACGGCTTACCAGCACGCTCCAGAAGGTGCCAGCATATTCCCGCGGATGGTTCCCCTGTGGGTTTACCGGACCGAAAGGCGCAGCTACCCCGACGTTACGCAAATTCAGCTTTGGATCGCGCTCGTGCAGCACATGGTCGTTGTAGGTAAAGCTGACGAACTGCCCGTTCGGGCTAAAAACGTGGACGTGGCTGCCGCCACGCAGCGCGCCAGCCGTGTAAGGCGCGGTGATATCCATCGCATCGAGATTGCTCACCTCGCCGTTGTGCACAATCACTCCCTGACGATGGTGAAAATCATACTGCCAGTCTGCATCGGGGTTTTTCGGGCCGTGGATAAATACATATTTATCCTCAGCAGGATGAACGGTTACCACGCCGACATGCGCGCCGTCAGCGGCACGGTAGATCACCTCAACCTCACCCGTACTGACATTGACCCGCTCAATGGTTTTACCGGTAAACGACGCGCCGGATGGCCGCACGTCATAGACAAGCCACTGGCTGTCTGGCGTCCAGGTGTTGATATTGGTGAGCTGGTGGTGGCGGGAAGCGAAGGTGATTTGTTTCATAAGGATACCCTGATGCGCGGTTATCGCATCAGGGTAAAACATCCTAAGGCGTTAGCCTACTCGTTTCACGTCGCCCACCAGCAGGATGTAGGAGAGCGCGCCGATCAGCGCCACGGCAGAGATATACACCAGAGCCGGACCAAAGCCGTAGTCCTGCGCAAGGTAGCCGATAACCAGCGGCACGGTGATCCCGCCCAGCCCGCCAACGAAGTTAAACACGCCGCCGGTCAGGCCGATCAGACGCATCGGCGCCAGGGACGACACCAGAGACCAGGTGATGGAGGCAAAGCCGTTCCCGAAGAATGCCACCGCCATCAGGGTCATAATCCACACCGGATCGTTGGTGTAGTTCGCCCCCATGATGCAGGTAGAGATCAGCAGCCCGCAGATAATCGGTGTTTTACGCGCCACGCCCAGCGAGAAGCCTTTTTTCACCAGCTTGTCCGCCAGCCAGCCCGAGAGCAGTACGCCGAAGAAGGCCGCCAGGAACGGCACGGTGGTCATAAAGCCCGCCTTCAGCGCGGTGATCCCTTTTTCCTGCGTCAGGTAGTTCGGGAACCAGGTGAGGAAGAACCACAGCGTGGAGGTCACCGCGAACTGTCCCAGATACACGCCCACCAGCTTACGGTGGAAGACCAGCTTCCAGTCCGCTTTGGTTAACGGCTGGCGCGCCTCTTTTTTCACCGGAGCATCGCCGTCTACCAGACCGCCACCGTCGCGGATGTAGTCCAGCTCGGCTTTGGTGATGCTTTTGGTCAGACGCGGCGGCTGATACACCTTGAACCAGATGAGCGACCAGATAATGCCGATCCCGCCGGTGACGATAAACACCCAGTGCCAGCTCAGCAGCTCCTGGATCCAGATTAAGAGCGGCGTCAGAAATGCCAGGCCCACAAACTGCCCGGAGGTGTAAAAGCCTACGGCAGAGGCACGCTCATGTTCCGGGAACCAGCTGGTCACCATGCGGTTGTTGGTCGGGAACGCGGGCGCTTCAAACACCCCGGTGATGGCGCGCAGGCCAATCAGCGACATCAGCCCGGTGGCGAAGCCCTGGAACAGGGTCGCCACGGACCAGCCCAAAATAGCGATAAAGTAGGTCAGACGCGATCCCACACGGTCAAGGAACCAGCCGCCGGGGATCTGACAGAGCGTATACAGCCAGGCAAACGCCGAGAAGACATAGCCCATTTCCGCTTTGGTGATGCCGAACTCTTCCTGAATATGAGCCGATGCCACGGCGAGGTTGGCGCGGTCGACATAGCAAATGACCACGGTAATAAAGATCATCATCAGCGTCAGGTAACGGCGACGCCCGGTTTTTGCAGCAGTAACTGGAATATCCATCGCAATCTGTCTCCAGATTTTGGGCATAGCGAAGCCGCTCACCATGCCCTGTAATTTACAGAGGGTTATATTTTTGTATGTATGTTTTTTTGCCCGGTGGCGCTTCGCTTACCGGGCCTACGGGAGAGTAGGCCGGATAAGCGTAGCGCCATCCGGCTTTACCACTCGGCTACGGAACCGTCCTCATGACGCCACAGTGGGTTACGCCAGTCCGGCGTATTTTTACTCAGCTCAATGACTTTGGCTTCGTCAATTTCCACGCCAAGGCCCGGCTTCGTTAACGGTTTAAAGAAACCGCCTTCCATGCTGAAGTCTTCTTTGTTTTTCACAAAGTCGAGCAGTTCCGCGCCCTTGTTATAGTGAATGCCCATGCTTTGTTCCTGGAACACCGCATTGCGGGAGACGAAGTCCACGTGCAGACAGGCTGCCAGCGCAATCGGTCCAAGCGGACAGTGCGGCGCCAGCGCCACATCGTAGGCTTCTGCCATGCCAGCAATTTTGTAGCATTCGGTGATGCCGCCCGCGTGGGAGAGGTCCGGTTGCAGGATCGCAATGCCGCCCGCTTCCAGCACGCGTTTAAACTCGAAGCGCGAGAACATGCGTTCACCCGCCGCGATGGGAATGTGCGTCTGTTCTGCCAGTTTCGGATAGTATTCCGCCTGCTCGGCCAGTACAGGCTCTTCGATAAACAGCGGGCGATACGGCTCCAGCTCTTTAATCAGCACTTTGGCCATCGGCGCGCTGACGCGGCCGTGGAAGTCCAGGCCAAACTCAATCTCGTTGCCGAAAGCCTCACGGATTTGCGCCACGGTGTTCACCGCCCGGTCTACCGCGCGCGAGTTGTCGATAACGCCCATCTCTTCGCAGCCGTTGAGTTTGAAAGTGTCAAAACCAATGTTGCGCAGCTGGCGGATACCGTCGATGACTTCCGCAGGGCGGTCGCCACCCACCCAGCTGTAGGCTTTGATTTTGTCACGCACCAGACCGCCCATTAATTGCCAGACCGGGGCATTCAGCACTTTGCCCTTGATATCCCACAGCGCCTGGTCGATACCGGCGATGGCGCTCATCAGGATCGGACCGCCACGGTAAAATCCCGCCCGATACATGACCTGCCACAGGTCGTTGATGCGCGCCGGATCCTGGCCAATCAGGTATTCACCCAGCTCGTGAACCGCGGCTTCCACCGTACGCGCACGGCCCTCAATCACCGGCTCGCCCCAGCCGACCACGCCTTCGTCGGTTTCGATTTTCAGGAACATCCAGCGCGGGGGTAAACGGTACGTGGTGAGTTTGGTTATTTTCATTGCACTGCCTCTCGATACGCTTTCACAAATGCTGTCGCCTGCCGGGCGGTACGCTCAACGGACTGGCCTGCACGAAAGAGATCGCTGCCCAGCCCCGCGCCCACACAGCCCGCGTTTATCCACTGCACCAGGTTTTCCGGCGTGACGCCGCCCACGGCAAAGACCGGCACGCTGGCGGGTAAGACCGCCTTCAGCGCTTTGATGTAATCCGGACCAAAAGCCGACGACGGGAAAATTTTGAGCGACTGTGCGCCCGCATCGAGAGCGGCAAAGGCTTCTGTGGCCGTGGCGCACCCCGGGCAAACGGTCATGCCGTAATCCACCGCCCGGCGGATAACCTCGGGGTTGATATTGGGTGTGACGATAAGCTTGCAGCCCATTTTCGCCAGGTCATCCACCTGCTCCGGCTGCAACACGGTTCCTGCGCCAATCAGCGCCTTATCACCAAACGCCGCCACCACTGCCGGAATGCTTTTTTCCCACGCCGGTGAGTTGAGCGGGATTTCCACCGCGTCGAACCCGGCGTCGATAACCGCGCCAACGTGCGCTAACGCCTCGTCGGGTGTGATGCCGCGCAAAATCGCGATAAGGGGAAGATCAGTTTGCCACTGCATGAGCGATGCTCCTTATGCCTGCCTGAAATGCCGTGTCGCCCTCCACCGCGGCAACATCCCGTCCGATAGCGTGGAACGCCTGGCGGTAACGAGACGTCAGCGATGAACCCGCGACGAGCGTGATGGTCTGCTGCCCGGCGAACGCGTCGCTCAGGGTGGCGACTTCGGCGCCAATCAGCAGGCCGGACAGAAATTCGCTAACCTGCTCGCGCGGAAGATTTCCCAGCACGTGCGAGGCGCGAACCTCAAAAAGTTGCGGCAAAACGGCAGGAGATGCGATCCCGCGCTCAAGCCCGGCGGCAAACGCCACCGGCGAAGGGTTCTGCTCCGGCAAACCGGCCCCTACCAGCGAATGCGTAAGCAGCAAATGATGCAATTCGCCGGTCATCACGGTGCGAAAATCATGAATTTGCTCAGCATCCGCCTGGACCCATTTGCAGTGCGTCCCGGGCATGACGTAGACAGAAGAAGGAGAAAGGGTGCGCGCCCCGAGCAGCTGCGTCTCTTCGCCGCGCATCACGTTTTGGTTATCGTCGCGAGAGACGCATAAACCGGGAATAATCCAGACATTGTCACCAACGGACGTTAACTGCTCACCAACGGAGGCGAAATGAACCGGAACCGACAGGTAAGGTGCGACCTTCCAGCCCACGTTACTGCCGACCATTCCGGCCATCACCACCGGCGTATTACCGTCGCGCCAGCTTTGTGTCACCTCTGCTAACACCGCTTCAGGGGATTTACCGTTCAGACGCGTGACGCCTGCTTCTGATTGCCTGCTTTCCAGGCACTGCTCGCCCTGGTAGAGCCAGGCGCGCAGATTGGTCGATCCCCAGTCAATTGCGATGTAGCGTGATGTCATGTGATTTCCTTCAACCTTCGTGTCGAGCTGGCGATCATGGTTAGCGCCGCCTGCTCTGCCGCATCGCCGTCCTGATGCCGTATCGCATCGAACAGCGCTTTATGCTCCTGAAGCGTTTTCGGCATGTTGGCCTCATCGCCCATCCAGGTACGTTCAAATACTGCTCGCTGTAGCGAGCTGATCGCCACGCTAAGCTGCTGTAAAACCGGGTTATGCACCGACTGCAATACCGCCTCGTGATAGCGAATGTCCGCTTCGTTGAACGCCTCCCGATTCTGGTTATTGGCGATCATGTCGTTCAACGCTGACTCAATCTGTGCCAGGTCACCAGACGTTGCGCGCTCTGCTGCCCAGCGGGCAATGGCTGGTTCCACCAGATTTCGGACTTCGCTCATCGCGCCGATAAGCCGTGGGTCGTAGTCGTTTTCCAGTACCCATTGCAGAACATCGGTATCGAGGTAGTTCCACTGGTTACGCGGCGCAACAAACGCCCCGCGATAGCGCTTCATTTCAATCAGCCGCTTCGCCATTAGCGAGCGGAACACTTCCCGGATGATGTTGCGCGAGGTTTCAAACTCTTCGCACAGTTCGGCCTCTGCTGGCAGCGGCGAACCGGGAACGTATTTGCCACCCACAATCTGGGTGCCCAGCGTGATGACAATGCGATCGGTTTTATTGAGTGTCATGGAGAGTCCTTGTGCTCTGTAAGTCCATCACTACTTTACCGCGACCGCTGAATTTCGCCTCACTTTTGCAGTACAAACGTGAGGCCATTCGTCTTTGCCGTGGTGACAATGTAGTACAATCATTTAATGTTGTACTACAATCCAGATCACAAAAAGAACAATTCGATAAATTCAGGGCAAAAAAAAGCCCCGGTTGATAACCGGGGCTGATGATTTAAGCGTTTGTTACGACAGAACGAATTTCTCGATCGCCCAGGCAACGCCGTCTTCCAGGTTAGATTTGGTAACGAAGTTCGCCACGTCTTTTACCGACGGGATCGCGTTATCCATCGCCACGCCCATGCCTGCATACTCGATCATCGCAATATCATTTTCCTGGTCGCCCAGCGCCATGATCTCCTCAGGCTTAATGCCCAGCGCATCGGCAAGCGATTTCACGCCCGTGCCTTTATTGACGCGTTTATCAAGGATTTCGAGGAAGTACGGCGCGCTTTTCAGCACGGTGTATTTCTCTTTTACCTCAGCCGGAATACGTGAGATGGCTTTGTCGAGGATCGCGGGTTCGTCGATCATCATCACTTTCAGGAACTGGGTTGCCGGATCCATGTTTTCCGCTTCGCAGAATACCAGTGGAATGGTTGCAACGTAGGACTCGTGCACCGTGTAGTAGCTAATATCGCGGTTGGCGGTGTAAAGCGTATTACGATCGAGCGCGTGGAAGTGGGAGCCTACTTCGCGGGACAGTTTTTCCAGGAACAGGTAGTCATCATAGCTCAGTGCAGTTTGCGCCACCGTGCTGCCATCGGCTGCCTTTTGCACCAGCGCGCCGTTATAGGTGATGCAGTAATCGCCTGGCTGGTTCATGTGCAGCTCTTTCAGGTAGCTGTGCACCCCGGCATACGGGCGTCCGGTGGTGAGCACCACGTTCACGCCTTTTTCGCGTGCAGCGGCGATCGCGTTTTTAACGGCTGGAGAGATGGTGTGGTCCGGCAGCAGCAGCGTGCCGTCCATATCGATTGCAATGAGTTTGATGGCCATGAGGTCCCCGGGATAAATGAGTGCTACCTCATGCTAACGCGATTAAGCCCACAAAAATAGAGCTACTTTGCGCAACAAAAAGCCCCTTTTATGTTTATCCCGGGAACGGGAACTCACTCGCGGGTGAGAACAATTTTGCCAAACGCGCCGCGATCAAGATGTTCAAACGCCTGTTCCAGCTCGTCAAAGCGGTAGCGATGCTCAATCACCGGTTTTAAGCCAGTGACGTCAACCGCACGGACAAAATCTTCCAGCGCCCGACGGTGTCCAACCCCAATCCCCTGAATGACAGGGGATTTCAGCAACAGTTCGCTCGCGGGCAGCGAAATGTCTGTCCCGGCCAGCACGCCAATCACTGAGATACGCCCGTGAACGGCAACGGCGCGCAGGGAATGCTTCAGGTTCTCGCCTCCCACGGTTTCAATGATATGGTCAATGCCGCGATCCTGCGTGAGTACCAACGCATTTTCAGCCCAGTCGCCTTTCAGCCGATTAATGCCCTGGCTGGCGCCCAGTTTTTTGGCCAGCGCCAGTTTTTCATCACTCCCCGACGTGACAATCACCTCGGCGCCGTGCGCTTTTGCTATCTGCAAAGCGAATAGCGCCACGCCGCCCGTCCCCTGTACCAGTACCGATTGCCCGGCGCGTAAATGTCCGCGCTCCACCAGCGCGAACCATGCGGTAAGCCCTGCGCAAGGAAGCGTGCTGGCCTCAGCGTCATCCAGGCTTTCCGGGGAGGCCACCAGCGCGTTTTCACTCACAATCACATATTCAGCCAGCATGCCCTGGAAGTATCCACCGGACGTTTTGTAGGGCAAATCGCGCGCGTCTGCCTGCGGCTTGCCGTCGATCCACTCGGGGAAAAAGGTTGAGATGACGCGTGCGCCGGGTTTGAAGCGTGTCACCCCGTCGCCAATGCTGTCCACCACGCCCGCCATGTCAGACGCCGGGGTAAACGGGAAGGAAAGCGGAATCGGCATCGTGCCTTCGATAACCATTTTATCCCGGTAGTTGAGCGCAACGGCATTTACCCGTACGCGAACCTCACCCGGGCCTGGCTGTGGAACAGGCTCCTGAACAAGCTGAAGGCTCTCGCGCCCAAGGGCGTTCATTGACCAGCGCTGCATTGTTTCTGTCATTTTTTTCTCCTGTCATCAGATGATTTTCAGTTCTGACAGTCTACCGTTGACTCTGCGTCGCCAGTGGCGATAAGTTTTCCCACTATTGATGACCAAAAAGATACAATCAGTTCATGACCGATACGCTGAAAGATATTCCCGTTTTCGTTGCCTCCGTAGAAGCAGGAAGTTTTGCGCAGGCCGCCGTTCGTCTGAATTTGTCGCGCTCGGCGGTAGGAAAAAGTATTGCTCGTCTTGAAGAAAGGCTGGGGGTTCGTCTGTTTCATCGGACCACGCGCAGTCAGAGGCTGACCGATAACGGCGCGCTTTTTTATGAACGCTGCCTGCGCGCGCTGGAGGAGATTCGTGGCGCTGAATCGCTGCTTGAAACCGGAAAACATCAGGTCAGCGGCCGCCTGCGGGTTGCCATGCCGGTGCTGTTTGGTCGTCAGTGTATCGCCCCGCTGCTCACAGAGCTGACGCAGGAACACCCCGGACTTGAGCTTGAAATGTCCTTCAGCGACCGCATCGTGGATCTCGTGGAAGAAGGGTTTGATATGGCGGTGCGCAATGGCACCCTGGCTGACAGCGCCGTGCTGGTCGCCAGAAGGCTGGGTGAGCACCGAATGGTTCTGTGTGCCGCGCCGGATTATCTGCTTAAGAATGGCCAGCCGCAGGCCGTTGATGATTTACGCCAGCATACGGCCATTAACTACACGCGTGCGGGCAGAGTCTTACCCTGGCAGCTGATGGATTACGATGGCACGTCGCGCACGTTTATTCCCCGCTCATCACTCAATATGGATGATTTACAGGCGATCTGCGACGCGGCGCTGGCCGGCCACGGCCTTGCGTGGTTACCCTGCTGGATGGTCATCAAAGAAATTCAGCGGGGGAACCTTGTCCCGCTCTTAAATCAGGCCCCGGATGTACGCTTCGACGTTCATGCCGTCTGGCAGCAGACGCCGCACCTGCCGCTAAGGGTAAGAATTGCCATAGATAAGCTGGCGAGCCGTTTACCGGCAGTGATGTCGCTGGACCTTCCTGCTTCCATAAAAAAGCCGCGCTAAAGCGCGGCCAGTTATGTTGCCGTAAAGCGACGATTAAATATCGATATTCGCCGCCTTCAGGGCGTTCTCTTCGATGAACGCACGACGTGGTTCAACCGCATCGCCCATCAGGGTGGTGAACAGCTGATCCGCTGCAATCGCATCTTTAACGGTGACGCGCAGCATGCGACGGCTTTCCGGATCCATGGTAGTTTCCCACAGCTGATCCGGGTTCATTTCGCCCAGACCTTTATAACGCTGAATAGAGAGGCCACGACGGGACTCTTTCACCAGCCATTCCAGCGCCTGCTCGAAGCTGGCTACCGGCTGACGACGCTCGCCACGTTCGATAAACGCATCTTCTTCGATCAGACCGCGCAGCTTCTCGCCGAGGGTGCAGATACGGCGGTATTCCGGACCGGTCACAAATTCGTGCTCCAGCGGGTAGTCGGTATCGACGCCGTGGGTACGCACGCGCACGATCGGCTCGAACTGCTGCTCAGCGTTCTGCTGAACGTCGAATTTCCACTGGCTGCCGTGCTGCTCTTTCTCGTTCAGCTCGCTCACCAGGGTATTCACCCAGCGGGTTACGGCCTGCTCGCTGCTCAGATCGGCTTCGGTCAGGGTAGGCTGGTAAATCAGCTCTTTCAGCAGCGCTTTCGGATAGCGGCGCTCCATGCGGCCAATCATTTTCTGCGTGGCGTTGAACTCGGAGACCAGACGCTCCAGCGGCTCGCCGGCCAGCGCTGGCGCGCTGGAGTTCGCGTGCAGGGTCGCGCCGTCAAGGGCGATCGCGATTTGGTACTGATCCATCGCCTCGTCATCCTTAATGTACTGTTCCTGTTTGCCTTTTTTCACCTTGTACAGCGGTGGCTGCGCAATGTAGACGTGGCCGCGCTCAACGATTTCCGGCATCTGACGATAGAAGAAGGTCAACAGCAGCGTACGGATGTGCGAGCCGTCGACGTCCGCATCGGTCATGATGATGATGCTGTGATAGCGCAGCTTGTCCGGGTTGTACTCGTCGCGCCCAATGCCGCAGCCGAGCGCGGTGATGAGCGTCGCCACTTCCTGAGAAGAGAGCATCTTGTCGAAGCGTGCTTTCTCAACGTTAAGGATTTTACCCTTCAGCGGCAGGATCGCCTGGTTCTTACGGTTACGGCCCTGTTTCGCAGAACCGCCCGCGGAGTCCCCTTCCACGAGGTACAGTTCAGACAGCGCCGGGTCGCGTTCCTGGCAGTCAGCCAGCTTGCCCGGCAGGCCTGCCAGGTCCAGCGCGCCTTTACGACGGGTCATTTCACGGGCTTTACGCGCCGCTTCACGGGCACGTGCCGCATCAATAATTTTGCCCACCACGATTTTCGCGTCGGACGGGTTTTCCAGCAGGTATTCGCTCAGCAGTTCGTTCATCTGCTGCTCAACCGCCGATTTCACCTCAGAAGAGACCAGCTTGTCTTTGGTCTGAGAGGAGAACTTCGGATCCGGCACCTTCACGGAAACCACGGCAATCAGGCCTTCACGGGCATCGTCGCCGGTGGCGCTGACTTTCGCTTTTTTGCTGTAGCCTTCTTTGTCCATGTAGGCGTTCAGGGTACGGGTCATCGCCGCGCGGAAGCCCGCAAGGTGAGTACCGCCGTCGCGCTGCGGAATGTTGTTGGTAAAGCAGTAAATGTTTTCCTGGAAACCGTCGTTCCACTGCAATGCCACTTCAACGCCGATACCGTCTTTTTCGGTAGAGAAGTAGAAGATATTCGGGTGAATTGGCGTTTTGTTCTTGTTCAGATACTCAACGAACGCCTTGATACCGCCTTCGTAGTGGAAGTGGTCTTCTTTGTTGTCGCGTTTGTCGCGCAGACGAATCGACACGCCGGAGTTCAGGAACGACAGTTCGCGCAGGCGTTTCGCCAGGATGTCGTACTCAAACTCGGTAACGTTGGTGAAAGTTTCGAGGCTCGGCCAGAAACGCACCATGGTACCGGTTTTATCGGTATCACCCGTCACGGCCAGCGGAGCGTCAGGCACGCCGTGCTGGTAGATCTGACGGTGAATTTTGCCTTCGCGCTGGATAACCAGCTCCAGCTTCTGCGACAGGGCGTTTACCACGGAAACGCCTACGCCGTGCAGACCGCCGGAAACCTTATAGGAGTTATCATCGAACTTACCGCCTGCGTGCAGCACGGTCATGATCACTTCCGCAGCCGATACGCCCTCTTCCGGGTGAATACCGGTTGGGATGCCACGACCGTCATCGGTAACGGACACGGAGTTGTCCGCATGGATCGTGACCACGATGTCTTTACAGTGACCCGCGAGCGCTTCGTCGATAGCGTTATCTACCACCTCGAATACCATGTGGTGCAGACCGGTGCCGTCATCCGTGTCGCCGATATACATACCCGGGCGCTTACGCACCGCATCCAGCCCTTTCAGGACTTTGATACTGGAGGAGTCATAAGAATTCGACATCAACGTTTCTCGCTCATTTCAACTTGGGTTAATCCGTTATTTTACCCTTTTCCACGGTAAACATCTTCGAATTTTCGTCCGACATGTCCATAACGTGTTCAGCGCTAATGGCGCTGACGAAAACCTGCGACTGCGTGGCTTTTAAGCGGCTGGCAAGCAGCCCACGCCGCGCGTCGTCAAGTTCCGAGGCAAAATCATCTATCAGGTACAGGCAGCGTCGCCCGCTTTCGCGGGTGAGGAACTCCCCCTGCGCCAGGCGCAGCGCGCACATCAGGAGCTTCAGCTGCCCGCGCGACAGCGTATCTTCCACCGGCGCACCGTCGGCACGAATGCGGAAATCCGCCTTGTGCGGGCCGTGCGCGGTATAGGTCAACATGCGGTCGCGCTCGAAGCTTCTCTCTAACACCTCGGCATAATCCGTCTCTTTCTCCCAGCCGCGCTGGAAGGAGAAGGTGAGAGAGAACTCGGGTAAAAACTGTTTGCAGGTGTCGGCCATGTCTTCGGCGATACCTGCGCTGTATTCGGCACGCCAGCGGCTGATCTGTTCCGCGAGAGGGATGAGTTCCATGTCCCACGGACGCAGCTGGGCGTAGCGCGTGACCTGGCGCAACGCGGCGTTACGCTGTTTAAGCAGACGCTTCAGGTTGCTCCAGGCGTTAAAGAAACCGGCTTCATTGTGAAAGCATCCCCAGTCGAGGAACGCTCTTCTGTATTTGGGGCCGCCATTGAGTAAAGTAAACCCCTCGGGCGTAATCAGCTGCATTGGCATCAGTAGCGCCAGCTCTGCCACCTTGTGGCCATCGGTGCCGTCGATGCGGACCTTGCTGTCGCCCTGCTTGTCTTTGGTCAGGCCGATGGCGGTTTCCCGCTCTGCGCCCTGCAAACGCCCGTGCAGAACAAAAGAGTCCTGCTCGTGGCGAATCACGCGACCAATCTGCAAACTGCGAAACGCCCGGCCATGGCCGAGCGTATAGATGGCTTCCAGCACGCTGGTTTTGCCGCTGCCGTTCGCGCCAACCAGGAAGTTAAAGCCGGGGGATAAAGCGAGATCCGCGCTTTCGATATTGCGAAAGTCGCGGATCAACAGACGGGTGAGCGACATTACAGTCTCATTGGCATGACAACATAAGCCGCGCTTTGGCTGGCCGCATCTTCAATCTGTACGCTCGAAACGGAGTCGGTCAGCAGAATGCGCACATTCTCGCATTTCAGTGCATTGAGCACATCCAGCACGTAGCTGACGTTGAAGCCGATTTCCATCTCAGCCCCGGCGTAGGTGACGTCCAGAATCTCTTCTGCCTCTTCCTGCTCCGGGTTGTTGGCGGTGATTTTGATCTGGTTTTCACTCACGTACAGACGTACGCCGCGGAATTTCTCGTTAGAGAGAATGGCCGCGCGGGCAAACGCCTGCTTGAGGATATCGCAGCCCGCTTCCAGCGTTTTGTCCGGGTTCTTCGGCAATACGCGGCGATAATCCGGGAAACGGCCATCAACCAGCTTCGACGTAAAGACAAAATCACCCACGTGGGCACGGATGTTATTGCTGCCAATCTGCACCCGCAGCGGCGTGTCACCGCCGTCGAGCATACGCATCAGTTCAATCACGCCTTTACGCGGCACGATCACCGAATGGTTCGGCAGCGAGTCGCCAATCGGCATGGAACAGACCGCCAGACGGTGGCCGTCGGTGGCCACGGTACGCAGCTCTTCACCTTCGGTTTCGAACAGCATGCCGTTTAAGTAGTAACGAACGTCCTGATGCGCCATGGAGAACTGCGTGGCTTCAATCAGACGCTTCATCGTCGCCTGCGGCAGGGTAAATTCAACTTCGCTCTGCCAGTCGTCCAGGTTCGGGAAATCCGCAGCGGGCAGCGTGGAAAGGGAGAAACGGCTGCGGCCAGAGCGCACCAGCATGCGGTCGCCCTCCAGCTGCACGGCGATTTCAGCGCCTTCCGGCAACCCTCGGCAGATATCAAAGAATTTACGTGCCGGAACCGTGGTCGCGCCCGCGTCGTGCGGCTGAGTCAGCGTAACGCGCGCGATCATTTCCATTTCCAGATCTGTGCCGGTCAGCGACAGCGTACCGTCCGCGACCTGAAGCAGCAGGTTTCCAAGAATAGGCAGCGTTGGGCGGCCGCCTAACGGGCCACTCACCTGTTGCAGCGGTTTTAATAAATGTTCACGTTCAACGGTAAATTTCATAGCGTCACGATGATAATGTTCTGATTAAATTGGAAAAATCTTCTTTTATGTCGTGGCTTTCTTCGCGTAACTGCTCAATCTTGCGACAAGCGTGCAGCACGGTCGTATGGTCACGGCCACCAAACGCATCGCCGATTTCCGGCAGGCTGTGGTTGGTTAGCTCTTTTGCCAGCGCCATCGCCATCTGACGCGGACGCGCCACCGAGCGGGAACGACGTTTAGACAGTAAATCTGCCACTTTGATCTTGTAGTACTCAGCCACCGTCTTTTGAATATTGTCGATAGTGACCAGTTTTTCCTGCAATGCCAACAAATCGCGCAGCGCTTCACGCACAAAATCGATGGTGATCGCACGACCGGTGAAATTGGCGTTAGCGATAACGCGGTTCAGCGCCCCCTCCAGTTCACGAACGTTGGAGCGCAGGCGCTTGGCAATAAAGAACGCCACTTCGCCCGGCAGGCGAATGTCGTTCTCGTCGGCTTTTTTCATCAGGATCGCGACGCGGGTTTCCAGCTCCGGTGGCTCGATCGCCACGGTCAGGCCCCAGCCGAAGCGGGATTTCAGACGATCTTCAACGCCGTTGATCTCTTTAGGATAACGATCTGAGGTCAAAATGATCTGCTGATTGCCTTCCAGCAGGGCGTTAAAGGTGTGGAAAAACTCTTCCTGCGATCGTTCTTTATTGGCAAAGAACTGAATGTCATCGATCAGCAGCGCATCAACGGAACGGTAGTAGCGTTTAAACTCTTCGATCGCATTGTTTTGCAGGGCTTTTACCATGTCCTGAACGAAGCGCTCGGAGTGCATATACACCACTTTCGCATTCGGCTTACGCGCCATAATGCCGTTACCCACCGCGTGCAGAAGGTGCGTTTTACCGAGACCCGTGCCGCCATAAAGAAACAGCGGGTTATACGCGCCACCGGGGTTATCAGCTACCTGGCGAGCCGCCGCGCGCGCCAGCTGGTTCGACTTACCTTCAACGAAGTTATCGAACGTGTGCTTCACGTTCACGTTAGAGCGGTAGGTTGGCTCTGCGGGGGCCGGAACGTTATCCCAGCCCTGACGAGCCGGTGCAACGCGGGGCGCTGGAACGGGCGCCGCCTGTGCAGGGGCTGCCACATTGACAACTTCACGAACGGTTTGGGTGACCGGCTTTGTGCCCACTTCAAAACGCAGCTGTGGGGCATCTGACCCGCAAAAATCGTTCAGCAGTCCATTGATGTTATTAAGGTATTTATCCCTTACCCAATCGAGCACGAAACGGTTTGGCGCATACAAAGCCAGCGTGTTATCGCTCAGTTCCGCCTGCAACGGGCGGATCCACATACTGAATTCTGTGGCTGGTAACTCATCCTGCAATCGGGCAAGACACTGCTGCCAAAGCGAAAGTGACACGGCGGACTCCACTCGAACAATAAAAGAAAACTATTGAATATTCATGATTGTTGGCGCACATCGACATGACCCCATCAGGGTGATGTGCGAACCGCTATCTGCGGTTATACACGCTATCGTTGATACAACCTGAACGATGTTGTGTTTATGTCCGACCAGGATCGCTGGATCCCGATCGGGACCGCGGATCATAGCCTAAACTGAGCCAGAGATCTTCTGTTTCTCACAGATTCTTCCCGATTTATCCACAGGATGATCCGGAATCGGGTAAGTGTAAACGATCCTGACGCGAGTGCCTCGCGATTTAGCCCGCATATTGGAAAATTTAATGAGCACAGACGATTTTTGGCTTAAATGATCTAACGAAGATCCGGGACGATCCTTGCGCTTTGTGGATGACTCCGTATAATCCTCGACCCGGCGCGTGATGCTCATCTTCCTGCGTCGTCCGTTGCTCATTTTCCACGCGAAATCGTGCGGAAATACGCGGGAAATAAGGAAAGAGAATTGACTCCGGAGTGTACAATTATTACAATCCGGCCTCTTTAATCACCCACGGCTTCGGCGTCCGTCATTCGAAACTCGGTCGGGCATCCGCAAAAGTCATGAATTTTTTCAAGTTTAGGTAGAAATCGCCATGAAACGCACTTTTCAACCGTCTGTACTGAAGCGCAACCGTTCTCACGGCTTCCGTGCTCGTATGGCTACTAAAAATGGTCGTCAGGTTCTGGCACGTCGTCGTGCTAAAGGCCGCGCTCGTCTGACCGTTTCCAAGTAATAAAGCTAACCCCTGAGTGGTTAAGCTCGCATTTCCCAGGGAGTTACGTTTGTTAACTCCCACTCATTTCACTTTCGTCTTCCAGCAGCCATTACGGGCTGGCACGCCGCAAATCACCATCCTCGGCCGCCAAAATTCGCTGGGGCATCCCCGTATCGGTCTCACAGTCGCCAAGAAAAACGTTAAGCGTGCGCATGAACGCAACCGGATTAAACGTCTGACGCGTGAAAGCTTCCGTTTACGTCAGCACGAACTGCCTTCTATGGATTTCGTGGTGGTGGCTAAAAAAGGGGTTGCCGACCTCGATAACCGTGCTCTCTCGGAAGCGTTGGAAAAATTATGGCGCCGCCACTGTCGCCTGGCTCGCGGGTCCTGATAGCCCTTATCAGGGTCTATCAACGCCTGATTAGTCCGCTACTCGGGCCACATTGCCGTTTCACCCCTACCTGCTCAAGCTACGGAATTGAGGCATTGCGCAGGTTTGGAGTGATAAAAGGCAGTTGGTTGACGGTGAAACGCGTATTAAAATGCCACCCTTTACACCCAGGTGGAGACGACCCCGTCCCTCCAGGACCCTTTGATACCAGAGAACACTAACGATGGATTCGCAACGCAATCTTCTTATCATCGCTTTGTTGTTCGTGTCTTTCATGATCTGGCAGGCATGGGAGCAGGATAAAAATCCTCAACCCCAGCAGCAGACCACGCAGACCACGACCACCGCAGCGGGTAGCGCCGCCGACCAGGGCGTACCGGCCAGTGGCCAGGGGAAACAGATTACGGTTAAGACCGATGTGCTTGAGCTGACTATCAACACCCGTGGTGGTGATGTTGAGCAGGCGCTGCTGTTGACCTACCCGAAAGAGCTGAAGTCTACCGAACCGTTCCAGTTACTGGAAACCACGCCTGAATTTATCTACCAGGCACAGAGCGGCCTGACCGGTCGTGATGGCCCGGATAACCCGGCTAACGGTGCGCGTCCACTGTATAACGTCGAGAACGACACGTTTGTGCTGGCTGATGGTCAGAACGAACTGGTTATTCCGATGACCTACACCGACGCGGCAGGCAACACCTTCACCAAAACCTTCACCCTGAAACGCGGTGAGTATGCGGTGAACGTGGGCTACAGCGTACAGAACGCCGGTGCGAAACCGCTGGAAATCTCTACCTTTGGTCAGTTGAAGCAGTCCATCAATCTGCCGTCTCACCGTGACACCGGAAGCAGCAACTTTGCGCTGCATACCTTCCGTGGCGCGGCATACTCCACGCCAGATACCAAGTACGAGAAATACAAATTCGACACCATTGCCGATAACGAAAACCTGAACGTCAGCTCTAAAGGCGGCTGGGTCGCAATGCTGCAACAGTATTTCGCGACGGCGTGGGTACCGAACAACGACGGTACGAATAACTTCTACACCGCGAACCTCGGCAACGGTATTGCAGCCATCGGCTACAAATCTCAGCCGGTTCTGGTACAGCCGGGTCAAACCGGTAAGCTGGCAAGCACCCTGTGGGTCGGTCCGGAAATCCAGGACAAAATGGCTGCCGTTGCGCCGCACCTGGATCTGACCGTTGATTACGGTTGGTTGTGGTTCATCTCTCAGCCGCTGTTTAAGCTGCTGAAGTTCATCCACAGCTTCCTGGGTAACTGGGGCTTCTCCATCATCGTTATCACCTTTATCGTTCGTGGCATCATGTACCCGCTGACGAAAGCGCAGTACACCTCCATGGCGAAGATGCGTATGCTACAGCCGAAGATTCAGGCTATGCGTGAGCGTCTGGGCGATGACAAGCAGCGTCAAAGCCAGGAGATGATGGCCCTGTATAAAGCAGAGAAAGTAAACCCACTGGGTGGTTGCTTCCCGCTGCTGATTCAGATGCCAATCTTCCTTGCGCTGTACTACATGCTGATGGGTTCCGTTGAGCTGCGCCACGCGCCGTTCGCCCTGTGGATCCATGACCTGTCCGCACAGGACCCGTACTACATCCTGCCGATCCTGATGGGCGTGACGATGTTCTTCATCCAGAAGATGTCTCCGACCACCGTGACCGACCCGATGCAGCAGAAGATCATGACCTTTATGCCGGTCATCTTCACCGTGTTCTTCCTGTGGTTCCCGTCAGGTCTGGTGCTGTACTATATCGTCAGCAACCTGGTGACCATCATCCAGCAGCAGCTGATTTACCGTGGTCTGGAAAAACGTGGTCTGCATAGCCGCGAAAAGAAAAAGTCCTGATTCGGTAAGTTAACGCTAAAATAAGGGCGGTCGATTGACCGCCTTTTTTATTTGTATTGAACGAGAGCAACCATGAGCCATAACGACACTATCGTCGCCCAGGCAACCCCACCGGGACGCGGTGGTGTAGGCATTCTGCGTATCTCCGGCCTGAAGGCGCGTGAGGTGGCCGAAGCGGTGCTGGGTAAACTGCCAAAGCCGCGCTACGCTGATTATCTGCCGTTTAAAGATGCCGACGGCACCCCGCTGGACCAGGGCATCGCGCTGTGGTTCCCCGGCCCGAACTCCTTTACCGGCGAAGACGTGCTGGAACTTCAGGGCCACGGCGGTCCGGTGATCCTCGACCTGCTGTTAAAACGTATTCTGACCCTGCCTGGCCTGCGCATTGCGAAGCCGGGCGAATTCTCCGAGCGTGCGTTCCTGAACGACAAGCTCGACCTGGCGCAGGCTGAAGCGATTGCTGACCTGATCGACGCCAGCTCCGAACAGGCGGCCCGCTCCGCGCTGAACTCGTTGCAGGGCGCATTTTCCGCACGCGTAAATCATCTTGTGGAAGCACTTACTCATCTGCGAATCTATGTCGAAGCGGCTATCGACTTCCCGGACGAGGAGATCGACTTCCTTTCTGACGGCAAAATCGAAGCCCAGCTGAACCAGGTGATGAACGATCTGGATGCCGTCCGCGCCGAAGCGCGCCAGGGCAGCCTGCTGCGTGAAGGCATGAAGGTGGTCATTGCCGGACGCCCCAACGCCGGGAAATCGAGCCTGCTGAACGCCCTGGCGGGCCGTGAAGCGGCAATCGTGACCGACATCGCCGGCACCACCCGTGACGTGCTGCGCGAGCATATCCATATCGACGGCATGCCGCTGCACATCATCGATACCGCCGGCCTGCGCGATGCGAGCGATGAAGTCGAGCGTATCGGCATCGAACGCGCCTGGCAGGAGATTGAGCAAGCCGATCGCGTGCTGTTTATGGTAGACGGCACCACGACCGACGCCGTAGACCCGGCAGAGATTTGGCCGGACTTTATCGCCCGACTGCCGGCTAAACTGCCGATCACCGTAGTGCGCAACAAGGCAGACGTGACCGGCGAAACGCTTGGCATCAGCGATGTGAATGGTCACTCACTTATTCGCCTGTCGGCCCGTACCGGGGAAGGCGTGGAAGACTTGCGTAACCATCTCAAACAGAGCATGGGCTTCGACACCAGCATGGAGGGTGGCTTCCTGGCGCGTCGTCGTCACTTGCAGGCGCTGGAAGAGGCGGCTCGCCACCTTGAGCAGGGCAAAGCCCAGCTGATCGGCGCGTGGGCCGGTGAGCTGCTGGCGGAGGAACTGCGACTGGCGCAGCAGAATCTGAGCGAGATTACCGGAGAGTTTACGTCGGACGATTTGTTGGGAAGGATCTTTTCGAGCTTCTGTATTGGCAAGTAAGTTTTAGTCCATCCTCGTCCGTGAACGTTCACTAACCCGCATTAACTACCTGTTAATGCGGGTTTTTACTTTCCGTACTCGTCCATAGTCGTACGGATTCATCCGCGATTCTTGTGTCCTGAATTGTGCCCATCTTTAAATCCCCCGTGTGCCATTGTTTATTTTTTGCGCTAAAAATCACATCAAATGGACACAAAATCTCGGACGCTCAGGTATTGTTCAGCGCAGCATGCTTTTCCCAATCACGCGCCATAAAATTGAGTAGAGAGTAATTATGTTGAACTTAAATACTCATGGAAAAACTCGTCCTGCCGGCTGGTAGCAATTTTAAAAGAGGACATGATCGTCTCGTACGAAAAGGTACTATTTCAAAAATGATAAGCTGTATAATTAACCACTTAGGTCAAGTTGATTACATCTGAGACCACTCTGGTAATACGAAGAACCAGCCAGTAGGCACGTTCCAAAAGGAGCCTTCCATTATGCGCATCACCGCAACTCATCTAATCCAATGGTCAGACAAGCGTGAAGCACAAGGAATGCTTCCGATCCTGGTAAGGCGGCTTATATCTGTTACATCACGTATTACGGCAATTACCATGCCAGGTGGCGATTCTGTGAATGTTCCTGGCTGGGATGGTGTTGTCGATGTTGCGCAAGGAAATCCCTGGGTTCCAGATGGGCTCAGCTACTGGGAGCTAGGCACCTCAAAAGATCCGGCATCCAAAGCCAACAGCGATTTTGAAAAGCGTCTGGAACAGATTTCATCTGCTCAAAAAGCACAAGCAACCTTTGTTTTTGTAACACCTCGTCGCTGGCCAGGCAAAAGTACTTGGCAGGAACAGGCAAGGAAAAAAAATGCCTGGGCGGATGTACTAGTTTGGGATGCTGATGATCTGGAAGCATGGCTGGAAACCTCTCCAGCGACCAGTTTATGGCTAGGCATGCAGCTTGATATTGCCGGTCATGGCATTGAAGCAGTAGAAAACTACTGGGAGCACTGGAAAAATCAATCCTGCCCCGCAATTACTGCACCTGCGCTATTTCATGGTAGAGAGCAGTCAAAGCTTACGTTACAAAACAATATTAATCAGCATGACCCGTTGATAACTGTAATGGCTGACAGTCAGTCCGAAGCAGTTGCTTTCGTTTGCGCATTGTTGATTGAAGAAGGCCATTTCTTACGTGCTGCCTGTATAACTTCAGAACAAGGATGGCAGTTCATTGATGCTAATCCCGGCATTGAATTGGTGGTCATTACCAATAACCAGTTGAGCAAGCGACGAGCCCCACGCGAAGGTATGAGCTTAATAGTACCGATGGCATTTGGAGACCAGGCCTTCAATCTCATGGGAATTGGGTGCCAAGCAATAGATCAGAAAATAGTGGAACTTAGACGTCCGCAACCTGAAGAGTTTGAAAAATCCCTTTGCGAGCTTGGGATCGCATCCTCTGATGCCGCACGGTATACCCACTCACTGGGAAGGTCATGGACGGTTTTTCGTCGATGGCATGCGCAAAATCCTGTGTTCAAAAAACCAGATTGGATTGAAGGTGCCAACGCCAAAAATTTGTTGCTACTTACTCTCGTGGGTGCCTGGAATAGCGACTCCGAAGGGGACAGGGCTTGTGTTGAGCAGATTGCCAACCGCACCTACGAAGACATTGAAAATGAGCTATTAAGTTTAGCTGCGCTTGATGATGCACCAGTCGTAAAAATAGGTTCTCTCTGGAAAGCGAAAGCGCCAATGGAGCTATTACATCTAATGGCCCCCAAACTAACGAACACCATTCTGGCAAGATTCTTTCAGGTAGCTCGAGCTATATTTGAACAACCGGATCCTGTGCTGGAACTGGAAGAGGACAAACGATGGATGGCCTCAATCTATGGCAAAGTTCGCGAACAATCCGGTGTTGTTTTGGAGGCTATGGCGGAATCAATTGCCAAACTCGGCTATTTTTCAGACAATTTTCAGCATGTTGTTATTGGCAATTCTGTACGAGGCTTTATTACTCAACTCCTGGAAGATGCCAATGAAGAACGTTGGCTCTCCGTTTCATCCTTTCTTCGAGCGCTAGCAGAAGCGGCTCCTGATGAGTTTCTGAACGCCGCTCAAAACAGTTTGCATAGCCCTGATAAACCAGTCACTCGCCTGATTACGGAAACAACATCATCAGGTATATCAGGCCGCTGCTGGCATGCCAACCTACTTTGGGCTTTGGAATTGCTGGCATGGTATCCCGCCAGACTCGGACGAGTTGCGAATATCCTTGCGGAACTATCAAATATAGAAATAAAGGGGAATTGGGGTAATACACCATTTAATACCCTGGTTTCCTTTTTTCGCTCTTGGTATCCACAAACAGCCGCGTCCGTCGATATAAGACTCCGAGTGCTCAGAAATGTCGTCGACAAATATCCCGAAGTAGCCTGGAAACTTTTGTTGGCCCTACTACCCAACCGACATGATATGGTTTCACCCAATGCAAAACCTCGCTGGCGTGACGATGATGCGGGTACCAACGAGAGCATCACCTATGGTGAGATTCAACGCTTCATACTACCTGTTGCAGATTTATTGTTAGAGAAAGCTCAGGACAATGCCCAACATATCGCTGATCTTGTCCCGAAAATAAATGATATGGATACCAATTTCAGAGAAAAGGTAATAGAACTGGTAGGTAAAGCTACAACTTTACCCGATGATCAGCGAGAAACAGTTCGCACTGCCGTCAGACAATTTCTGAACTGGGAAAACTCTTTTAACCAAGACGGTGATAAACACGATCGATATTCAGCTGATGTGTTGAGACCATTTTTTGACAAGCTAGCTGCGGATGATCTGGTCGTCAGGCATTCATGGATTTTCTCCAATGGATGGATTGAACTCCCAGACGGGCATGAAGAAGATCATGAAAAAGCGAACAAGACAAGAAATGCATTGTGCACCTTCGCCCTTCGAGAAATATTCCAAGCATTGGGTTGGTCTGGTATTCATAGACTAGCTAAACGTTGTGGAGATCCGCGACTTGTTGGCTGGGAGCTTATTAAAGAACCATTCGAACGTGAAGAAATGGCGGAATGGCTGTGTCAATGGTATCTGGAGGCATCACAGGGTTCATCGTTATATGATTCACTGACCAGCGGTGTACTTCATGCGCTACCTCAAGCAGAACTCCTTGATTTCCTCGATACATGCTTATCTCAACTCGAGCAAAAATCCGCCTCTTCCGAAAAGATGGCTGGTTTCATGGTAAATGCTCCGCAAGGAATGAGCTTGTGGCAACTTATTGAAAATCAATATCAAATGCTTCTCGATCATTTCTGGTTGAATGTTCGACCGTCTTATTTCCAGTCGAATAAGGAGCAATTGCTCTTTTGCATCGAAAAACTACTTGCCGCAGGAAGGCCGCGAACAGCTATAAATGCTATGGGAGATCGTTCTAGTGACTTACCAGGGGAATCGCTAATCTTGATTCTAAAAGGCATCGCTGCTGGCCAAGAAGAAGATGCCGAATTCCCTCGTTCATGGCACATTTCTCGTATATTCAAGGCGCTTACTGACGCAGGATACAATCCTGCAGAAATGGTAAGTCTGGAGTTCATTTACTATCCACTGCTTAAAAGAGACGAATATGGCGCACCATATTTAATGGCTGAAATACTGGGTAATCCGGATTTTTTTATAGAGCTCATCTGTCTCGCTTACAAACCTCATAATACAGCACGCGAACCTTTACCTGAGCATCTACAAACAGCAGCTCGAACAGCCAGTAGACTACTCCACGAAGAACGCGGCGTTCCCGGTATGAACCACAATGGAGAAATAAATAGTGAGTTATTTTTCTCGTGGATCAACAGAGTTCGAGAGTTGGCAAAAGAAAACGATCGGGAGGTTGTCACGGACCTGACTATGGGAGCCTGGTTTTCTGACTGGCCTTTAAATAAAAATGTTGAATGTTGGCCACACCCAATCATTGCCGATTTATTGGATCAGGATGAATGCAAAGACATTAGGCGAGGTTTTAAAACCGGAGTTCATAACACTCGAGGTGTCACTACCCGTATGCCATATGACGGTGGAACGCAAGAACGACAGGTTTCGGAAAAATTCAGATACTTAGCGAACCATTGGAAGGATACTAAACCTAACGTTGCCATCATGATCGAAGCTCTTGCAAAATCTTACGAGTATGAAGCGCAGATGCATGATGAAGATGGTTTATGGAATCAAGAATCATGAAAATCCAAACTAAACAAATGATTACTGAAAAAAACGATCTATCAGTAGAACATCAGAATGGGGTTAAAAAAGAGTATTACGTTGTGTAACAAGCGAACTTTCTGCAGTAGAAGTACTGATTATTCATTATATACTTTTATGTCCTTGAATGTGCCCATAGCCATGTCTTCAAGGTAACGTATCGCTGATAGATTAACGAGTTAGTTCGATTTTCCAGCTTCTGTATCGTTTCCGCTAATTAATGGTGATTTCCTCTCAGGAAATCACCATTGTCCAAATGGCAACTCGCCTAATCCCTTTTCACCCCCTATTCTGCATGCCTGCATCTATGGGGGGTTTATGGCGCGTTTTCTGTTTTGTAGTTTCGCATTAGTTCTGCTTTATCCGTCCGGCATTGATATGTATCTGGTGGGATTACCGCACATCGCACGCGATCTGGGTGCCAGCGAAGCGCAGCTGCACATCGCGTTTTCGGCCTACCTCGCAGGAATGGCGTCGTCGATGGTCTTTGCCGGCAAGATCGCGGATAAGGCTGGCCGTCAGCCCGTCGCAATAACCGGAGCCATCATCTTTGCCCTGGCCTCTCTTCTCTGCTCACAGGCGCAGAACAGCACCGTGTTCCTTTCAGGACGCTTCGTCCAGGGCATTGGAGCCGGCGGCTGTTACGTGGTGGCGTTTGCCATTTTGCGCGACACCTTAAGCGCCCAGCGCCGTGCTAAAGTGCTCTCCATGCTGAACGGGATAACCTGCATCATTCCGGTGCTGGCACCGGTTGTAGGCTATCTGATCATGCTGAAATTCCCGTGGCAGAGCCTGTTCTGGACCATGGCTGCAATGGGCACTCTGGTCTTTGTGCTGTCGATCGCCGTACTGAAAGAGACCCACCCGGGCTCGCAGAATCCCAGCCATACCGCGACCATTCATCCGGCAGAGAAACTTCTCAATCGCTTTTTCCTCAGCCGTCTGGCCGTAACCACGTTAAGCGTGGCGGTGATCCTGACGTATGTAAACGTTTCCCCGGTTTTATTGATGGAGACCATGGGCTTCGATCGCGGTGAGTATTCAACGGTGATGGCATTAACCGCCATGGTCAGTATGGCCGTCTCATTTTCTACCCCCTTTGCGCTGAATCTTTTCCGCCAGCGCACGCTGATGCTGACCTCGCAGGTGCTGTTTCTCGCCGCAGGCGTGGTTCTGGCCAGCACCAGCTCGCATGCGCTGATGCTGGCGGGCATTACCCTCATCTGTGCCGGGTTCTCGGTTGGCTTCGGCGTGGCAATGAGTCAGGCGCTTGGCCCGTTCTCACTGCGGGCTGGCGTGGCGAGCTCGGTGCTGGGCATTGCGCAGGTCTGCGGGTCGTCGCTGTGGATTTGGCTGGCGGCAGTGATCGGCCTTCACGCGCTGAATATGCTGATCGGGGTGCTGATTGGCTGTAGCATACTTAGCATTATCTTACTTATGGTCATCCAGCCCGCGGCGCACTATGAAGAAGCCCATCAGCAGTCTCGATCTTAATCTTTTACTCTGTCTGCAACTGTTGTTGCAGGAGCGCAGCGTCACCAAAGCCGCGAAGCGGATGAACGTGACGCCGTCCGCGGTGAGTAAATCGCTGGCGAAGCTGCGCGACTGGTTCGACGATCCGCTGTTTGTGAAAACGCCTTTAGGGCTACTGCCCACGCCGCTGACGGTGAGCCTGGAACAGGACCTGGCCGACTGGATGCAGATTGGTAATCAGATTGTCGATAAATCCCACCATAGCTCTCCTGGCGGGCTCAAGTTTGTGCTTGCCGCCGAAACGCCGCTGATGCTGATTCGCTTTAACACCCTGCTGGCGCAGGTGAATCAGCGCTACCCGCAGGCGACGGTGAAGTTGCGCCAGTGGGATTACGATTCGCTGGACGCCATTACGCGCGGGGAGGTCGACCTCGGTTTTACCGGCCGCGAAACGCACCCGCGCTCCCGCGAGCTGCTGAAGCTGATGCCATGGTTTATTGACTACGAAATCCTGTTCAGCGACCGTCCGTGCGTCTATTTGCGAGAAGACCATCCGGCACTTCGCGAAGCGTGGAACCTCGAGACGTTTCTGCGCTACCCACACATCAGCATCTTCTGGGAGCGCAGCGATACCTGGGCGCTTGATGAGGTGCTAAAGGAGATGGGCCGCGAGCGCAACGTCGCCATGTGCCTGCCCGGCTTTGAACAGTCGATGTTTGTGGCGGCCCAGCCGGACCACAACTGCATTGCCACTGCGCCTTACTACTGCCATCACTACAATCAACTCCACCAGCGTAAACTGGTCTGCCTTCCCATTCCTATCGATGAGGCACAGGCAGAAAAGTTGACCGTCCCCTTCACGCTCATCTGGCATAAGCGGAACAGCCATAATCCGAAAATTATCTGGCTGCGCGAAACCATAAAAGCCCTGTATACCGCGCCAGGTCAGGTTTTTGCCTAAGATAATGTAAAGTTCGGTCCTCAGGCTTCTCTTATTTCTATTTACTGATTAAAACAGAAGCTGAGTTAAGCGATAATCATGTAACCGTTTAACCGACTACGACCATTATCAAGGAGCGAAAAATGGCTACGCACTTTGCACGAGGAACATTAGCGGAAGGGCATCTCGTATCGGCCAGAATGTCTTCAGCCTGCCACAGTGAGGCGCTCAAGCTACCTGAACACCGCAGGACGCGGTTTTTAGCCTCCAGAGCACTTCTCGCAGAACTGCTTTTTATGCTGTACGGCACCAGCGAATTACCGGACATACTCACCCAGCCAGAAGGTCGCCCGGTTTTTGCGGACCCGGCACTCCCCCATTTTTCCATTGCGTACACCGGCAACATTGTTGGCGTCGCGCTGACCACCGAAGGCGATTGCGGGCTGGATATGGAGTTGCAACGCGTCACGCGCAGCTTCCACGGGGCTAACGCGCTTGATGAATACCCGCTCTCCAGCAATGAAATGCTGTGGATACGTAACCAGAACGACCCCGTTGAAGCCAGAGCGCAGCTCATTACCCTTCGCCAGAGCATCCGCAAACTGAGCGGTGCGGCGTCAGACGACGCCAGCCTGTTGCAGCTGCTGCCTGGCTCCGGACGCCTGCGGGCCACAAAAGCCTCGCTGGTAGAGGCGCTCAGCGACGCTGAGGACGTGTTGATCTGGTCTGTTGCGGTGAGTCCCGCCATCGAACGGCTGAAAATCTGGGAATTTGACAGTATTCGCGGTTGGCGTAGTCTTCCGGATGTCCCCGAGCGCGCCAACGAGCCCGCCGCGCGCCTGATGCGATTAACCAGTTTACCGGCAGAAAAAGCATACACCCATAGCTGATCCGTCCAGGATCATCATGATGAAACAGGAGTAATCATGTCTGATACGTTGAAAGTTGTTACGTTACTGGGAAGCCTGCGCAAAGGTTCTTTTAACGGGATGGTTGCCCGTACGCTGCCGCAGCTGGCGCCTGCGGGAATGGAAATCAGTGCCCTGCCGTCTATTGGCGACATCCCGCTTTATGATGCTGACGTTCAACAGGAAGAAGGGTTTCCGCAGAGCGTGGAAGCGATAGCCGAGCAGATCCGCCAGGCTGACGGCGTGGTGATTGTAACGCCAGAGTATAACTACTCGGTGCCGGGTGGCCTGAAGAACGCGATTGACTGGTTATCCCGTTTACCGGAGCAGCCGCTGTCAGGCAAACCGGTGCTGATCCAGACCAGCTCTATGGGCGCCATCGGCGGCGCGCGCTGCCAGTATCACCTGCGTCAGATCCTGGTATTCCTGGATGCGATGGTCATGAACAAGCCGGAATTTATGGGCGGTGTGATTCAGAACAAGGTCGACCCGCAGACGGGTGAAGTGGTGGATCAGAGCACGCGTGACCATCTGTCTGGCCAGCTGACCGCGTTTGGGGATTATATTAAGCGGGTTAAAGCCTGATAAAAAAGCCCGGTGGCGCTAGCGCTTACCGGGCCTACACGCGTCAGTAGGTCAGGTAAGCGAAGCGCCATCTGACACCACAAACCGCACCTTAGTGCGCGTCAATAAACACAATCTTCAGCACAAACAGCAGCGCCACAATCATCACGCACGGGCTGAGTTCGCGGAAGCGACCGGTACCGATCTTCATCACACAGTAAGAGATAAAGCCCAGCGCGATCCCTTCGGTGATCGAGAAGCTGAACGGCATCATCACGGCTGTAATAAAGGCTGGCACCGCTTCGGTTAAATCTTCCCACTTCACGCGCGCCAGGCTCGAGGTCATCAGCACGCCGACATAAATCAGCGCACCCGCCGCCGCGTACGGTGGCACCATCCCGGCGAGTGGAGAGAGGAAGATCACCAGCAGGAACAGCAGACCCACCACCACCGCCGTCAGGCCGGTACGGCCGCCCACGGAGACGCCGGAAGAGGATTCAATGTAAGCGGTAACAGACGAGGTGCCGATGAAAGAACCCGCAACGGAAGAGATGCTATCCACATACAGCGCCTGCTTCATGCGCGGGAATTTGCCTTTCTCGTCCGCCAGACCCGCTTTGTCCGTCACGCCAATCAGCGTACCGGAGGAGTCAAACAGGTTGACCAGCATGAAGGAGAAGATCACCCCCGCCAGGCCCAGGTTCAGAGAGCCCGCCAGATCAACGTGACCAATCACGGTAGAGACGCTCGGCGGCGCAGAGACAATACCGCTGTAATGCACGTCACCCAGCATCCAGCCCAGCAGCGTGGTCACGATGATAGAGACCAGCACCGCAGCGTGGATGTTGCGCGACGCCAGGATCGCGATGATGAAGAAGCCCAGCACGCCCAGCAGCACGCTGTGCGAGGTCAGGTTACCGATGCTCACCAGCGTTTCCGGGTTCGCCACGATCACACCGGCGTTTTTTAGCCCCATCATGCCGATGAACAGACCGATACCGCTGGTGATACCCACGCGCAGGCTCACCGGGATATTGGCAATCATCCAGTAGCGGACGCGGAAGATGGTCAGCAGCAGCAGGCCGACCGCACCCCAGAAGATAGCGCCCATACCAACCTGCCACGGCAGGCCCATCGCCTGAACCACCACGAACGCGAAGAACGCGTTCAGACCCATCGCCGGGGCCAGCGCCACGGGCAGGTTAGCGAAAACGCCCATCAGAATGCTGCCAAGGGCCGCGATCAGACAGGTGGTAACAAAGACGGCGCTGGTGTCCATGCCAGCCACGCCCAGAATTTGCGGGTTCACAAAAACGATGTAGACCATCGTCAGGAAAGTAGTAAAACCGGCGATCACTTCGGTGCGTGCCGTTGTGCCGTGCTCGCGCAGTTTGAATACGCGCTCAAGCAGACCCTGACCAGATGTCTGGGTTGTGTGTTGTTGACTCATCATCAATTTCCGAACAAGGAGGGAAAATTCGTCGCTATCCTATACCAAAATGCGACAATAGTGGCGGTTACGGGATACTTTTTTCATTGATTTTGCTTATACGGCAACGATTGCGTCTCGTAAATCTGTCGTACGTAAACGTTAAACTTGTTAAAAGGGAAGGGCATGTCCGGAATTGAAGCGGTATTTTTCGACTGTGACGGTACGCTGGTCGACAGTGAGGTCATTTGTTCCCGCGCGTATGTCGCCATGTTCCAGGAATTTGGCATTACGCTCGATCTCGAAGAGGTGTTCAAACGCTTTAAGGGCGTGAAGCTGTACGAGATCATCGACATCATTAACGAAGAGCACGGGGTGGATCTGGCGAAAGCGGATCTGGAACCGGTGTACCGCGCCGAGGTCGCACGCCTCTTCGACGCCGAGCTGGAGGTTATCGCCGGCGCTAACGCGCTGCTTGATGCGATGACGGTGCCGATCTGCGTGGTCTCTAACGGCCCGGTCAGCAAAATGCAGCATTCGCTCGGCAAGCTGGACATGCTGCACCACTTCCCGGAAAAACTGTTCAGCGGCTACGATATCCAGCGCTGGAAGCCCGATCCGGCATTGATGTTCCACGCGGCGAAGGCGATGAACGTCAACGTGGAGAACTGCATTCTGGTGGATGACTCGTCTGCGGGCGCGCAGTCGGGGATTGATGCAGGAATGGAAGTGTTTTACTTCTGTGCCGACCCGCACAACAAGCCGATCGATCATCCAAAAGTGACGACCTTCACCGACCTGGCACAATTGCCAGAGTTGTGGAAGGCGCGCGGGTGGGATATTACGCGTTAAGCTAACGTAGGGCGGGTAAGCGCTAGCGCCACCCGCCACAAACATCACTCTTTCGGATCTTTACCCGCCAGCAGCTTGTCCAGCTCGTCGCCGCCCACGTGACGGAAGTCCTGCCCCTTCACGAAGTAGAAAATGTATTCACAAATGTTCTGGCAGCGGTCGCCGATACGCTCGATTGAGCGCGCGCAGAACAGCGCGGTCAGCACGCTTGGAATGGTACGGGAATCTTCCATCATGTAGGTCATCAGCTGACGCACAATGCCTTCGTATTCCTGGTCAACTTTCTTGTCTTCACGGTAGATACGCACCGCTTCGTCCAGATCCATGCGCGCAAAGGCGTCCAGCACGTCGTGCAGCATCTGCACGGTGTGGCGACCGAGAGACTCCAGGCTGACCAGCAGCGGCTGGTGCTGCTGAGAGAATTTCTCCAGCGCGGTGCGGCAGATTTTATCCGCGACGTCGCCAATACGCTCCAGCTCGGCGATAGTTTTGATGATCGCCATGACCAGACGCAGGTCGCTCGCGGTCGGCTGACGCTTGGCAATGATGCGCACACACGCTTCGTCGATGGCGACTTCCATCATATTGACGTTGTGATCGCCTTCGATAACGCGCTTCGCCAGCTCGCTGTCCTGGTTGTGCATCGCCGTGATCGCATCAGAAAGCTGCTGCTCGACCATGCCGCCCATGGTCATCACCTGGGTGCGAATGCTTTCCAGCTCTGCGTTAAACTGGCCGGAAATGTGTTTATTAAGATTGAGGTTGTCCATGGTTTCTCCACATGCACTAAGGCAAATCAACCGTAGCGGCCAGTAATGTAATCTTCGGTTTGTTTCTTCGCGGGCCGGGTGAACAGCGCGTCCGTATCGCTGAACTCAATCAACTCGCCCAGGTACATAAACGCCGTGTGGTCAGAACAACGGGCAGCCTGCTGCATGTTGTGGGTGACGATCACTACGGTGTAATCCTGCTTCAGCTCGGTGATCAGCTCTTCAATACGCCCGGTTGAGATCGGGTCCAGCGCTGAGCACGGCTCATCCAGCAGCAATACTTCCGGGCGAATGGCGATACCGCGCGCAATGCACAGACGCTGCTGCTGACCACCGGAGAGAGAGTACCCGCTCTGGTGAAGTTTATCTTTGGTTTCGTTCCATAATGCGGCCTTGGTCAATGCCCACTGCACGCGCTCGTCCATGTCCGCACGGGAGAGCTTTTCAAACAGTCGCACGCCAAAGGCGATGTTGTCATAGATCGACATCGGGAACGGCGTGGGTTTCTGGAACACCATCCCCACCTTCGCGCGCAGCAGGGCGATATCCTGGGTATTGGTCAGGATGTTGTCACCGTCCAGCAGAATTTCACCTTCCGCACGCTGCTCCGGATAGAGCGAATACATTTTGTTGAAGGTGCGCAGCAGCGTGGATTTACCACAGCCAGACGGACCGATAAATGCCGTGACCTGGTTCTTCGCGATATCCAGGTTGATATTCTTCAGGGCATGGAATTTGCCGTAGTAGAAGTTCAAATCACGAACCTGAATCTTACCCGGGGCAGTATCAACCATACTCATTGACTCATTTCCTCATTCGGCGCCGCGATGTGCCGCGCCGTAAAAATTTAACCGTGTTTCTTCTTCGCGAAAATGACGCGCGCCAGAATGTTCAGCAACAGTACGCAAAGGGTGATGATCAGCACCCCGGCCCAGGCCAGCTGCTGCCATTCCGCGAATGGGCTCATCGCAAATTTAAAGATCGTCACCGGCAGGTTGGCGATCGGCTGCATCATATCCGTGCTCCAGAACTGGTTGGAGAGCGCGGTAAACAGCAGCGGTGCGGTTTCACCGGCAATACGGGCGATAGCCAGCAGGATACCGGTCATGATCCCCGAGACGGACGCTTTCAGGGTGATTGCCGAAATCATCTTCCATTTCGGCGTGCCCAGCGCGTAAGCCGCTTCACGCAGGCTGTCCGGCACCAGTTTCAGCATGTTTTCAGTGGTACGAATAACGATAGGCACCTGCAACAGCGCCAGCGCAATCACACCTGCCCAGCCGGAGAAGTGTTCCATTTGCGCCACCACGATGGTGTAAACAAACAGACCCACAACAATCGATGGGGCAGACAGCAGAATGTCGTTAATAAAACGGATGACTTCAGCGATCCAGGATTTACGGCCATACTCCGCCAGATAGATACCCGCCATGATGCCCAGCGGCGTACCGAAAACGGTCGCCCACAGGATCAGCAGGCCGCTACCCGCCAGGGCGTTTGCCAGACCACCGCCCGCCGTGTTCGGCGGCGGCGTCATCTCGGTGAACAGCGCCAGGGACATTCCATCGATGCCGCGGGTGATGGTGGACATCAGGATCCAGATCAGCCAGAACAGGCCGAACGCCATCGTGGCCATGGAAAGCGTCAGCGCAATGCGGTTTTTAATCCGGCGCTTTGACTGCATTTTGCGACGGGATTCCGCAAGCTGAGCGGTGTTTTGCATGTCGAGAGTCGCCATTAGCGTGCCCCCTCGTTTTTAGCCAGACGCATAATCATCAGCTTGGAGATAGCCAGTACGATAAAGGTGATAACAAACAGGATCAGGCCCAGCTCCATCAGCGCGGCAACGTGCAGCCCGGATTCCGCTTCGGCGAATTCGTTCGCCAGCGCAGAGGTAATGCTGTTGCCCGGCATGTACAGAGAGACGCTGTCGAGCTGGTAGGTGTTGCCGATGATAAAGGTCACCGCCATGGTTTCACCCAGCGCGCGGCCTAAGCCCAGCATGATGCCGCCGATCACCCCATTTTTGGTGAACGGAAGGACGATGCGCCAGATAACCTCCCAGGTGGTGCAGCCGATACCGTAGGCCGACTCTTTCATCATCACCGGGGTTTGTTCGAAGACATCGCGCATAACCGCCGCAATGTACGGAATAATCATGATGGCGAGGATCACGCCAGCCGCCAGAATACCGATACCGAATGCCGGGCCAGAGAACAGGGCGCCCACAAACGGAACGGCAGAAAGCACGTTACCGACCGGCTCCTGGAAGTACGTTGCAAACAGCGGAGCAAAGATAAACAGGCCCCACATGCCGTAAACGATACTTGGAATGGCCGCCAGCAGTTCGATGGCAATACCCAGCGGGCGTCGCAGCCAGCCCGGCGCCAGCTCCGTCAGGAACAGGGCAATACCGAAGCTTACCGGCACCGCAATCAGCAGGGCGATAAAGGAGGTTACCAGCGTGCCGTAAATCGGCACCAGCGCACCGTAGATATCGTTCGGTGCATCCCACTCTTTGGTCCACAGGAAGGCGAAACCAAATTTCTGGATGCTCGGCCAGGAGGAAAAGATCAGGGACACGATAATGCCGCCCAGCAGCAATAGCACAATCAGCGCAGCCAGTTTCACCAGGGCGCTGAAAATCATGTCACCTTTTTTACCCGGAGGGTTAAATGCAGGCTTGGTTGCAGCCATAAATTACTCTTCTTTTTGAGACGTCTTACGAATATGCCCGGTGGCGCTGGCGCTTACCGGGCCTACAGGATGAACCGTAGGGCGGGATCGCTGCGCGCCACCCGCCATCTTCGTCAAAAATATCCTGTTAGTACAGCGCTTTACCGCTGCTGTCTTTCACGTTGGTTTTCCATGCAGCGCGAATCTGCTCAACCACGCTGTCCGGCAGGCTGGCGTAGTCCAGGTCGTTAGCCTGTTTGCCGCCGTTTTTGTATGCCCAGTCGAAGAATTTCAGTACTTCTGCACCCTGCTCAGGTTTCTTCTGATCTTTGTGGACCAGAATGAAGGTGGTAGAAGTGATTGGCCACGCATCGTCGCCTTTCTGGTTAGTCAGGTCCTGCGCGAAGGATTTGCTCCAGTCAGCGCCTTTTGCGGCGTTAGCGAAGTTCTCTTCGGTCGGGCTAACCGGTTTGCCGTCAGCAGAAACCAGTTTGGTGTAAGCCAGGTTGTTCTGCTTCGCGTAAGCGTATTCTACGTAACCGATAGAGCCCGGCAGACGCTGTACGAAGGCAGCGATGCCGTCGTTACCTTTACCGCCCAGACCGGTTGGCCAGTTAACGGTAGAGCCGGAACCGACTTTGGATTTCCACTCTTCGTTCACTTTTGCCAGGTAGCTGGTGAACACGAAGGAGGTACCGGAACCGTCAGCGCGGCGAACCACAGCGATGTTCTGCGAAGGCAGCTTAACGCCCGGGTTCAGCTTAGTGATGGCTTCGTCGTCCCATTTTTTGATTTTGCCCAGGTAGATGTCGCCCAGGGTTTTCCCGTCCAGCACCAGCTCGCCTGATTTCAAGCCAGGGATGTTAACGGCCAGCACAACGCCGCCGATCACGGTCGGGAACTGGAACAGGCCTTCCTGATTCAGTTTTTCATCAGACAGCGGAGCGTCGGATGCGCCGAAATCAACGGTATTCGCGGTAATTTGTTTTACGCCACCGGAGGAGCCGATACCCTGATAGTTAACCTTGTTGCCGGTTTCTTTCTGGTAGGTATCCGCCCATTTGGCATACACCGGCGCAGGGAAGGTTGCACCAGCGCCAGTCAGGCTTGCTGCTGCGAAGGCAGAGAAAGCGCTCAGGGATAAGGTCGCGGCGACAACAGTTGCGACAGTGGTACGCATAACTTTCATAATGTCTCCTGCAAGGATTTCGTAAATCATTGTTTAAGTGGCTACGATGAGCAAAATAGGACAAACAGGTGACAGATAAATGTACGAATTATGACAGTTTTATGACAATCAACGCATTTGCGTTAAGTGCATGATTTAAATATAAATAAAATCACATCCTTGTCATGATAATGTCACACTGAGATGCGTTAAGCCTGGTTCAAAGACGGGAATATGACAACGGCTGTCATAAACAGCCGTCGTGAGATCAGTTAGAAAATTCCAGAGTTATGGTGGCATCCGCGTTAAACGTGCCGGGCGTCGGTCTCGCTCCGGTAGCGCTGGCCGGTGCGGCAGAGAACGTAATAGTGCCATTACTTCTTCCGCCAATAATGCTTGTAGAGCCCATCTCCGTTTTGAGCGCGCCGCCGTTCACCATCACCGGGTCGCCGTTTGTATCATAGATTTTGATCCCCACGTCGTTGTTTGACGTTGAAACCATCGTGCTGTCGGCGCTGGCTGCCGTAGCGTTAAAATCAGCGTTCACCTTTTGCGAGCGGTCCAGACCGGAACAGCTCACCGTAACGGTTTTCTCAATTTTTTTACTGGTTATCGATGTGCCGGGCGTGGCGGAAAATTCAGAGGCGGGGATCTGACCAAAATCGATATTAATCACCTGCCCGTCGTTAATTTCGCACTGCTGGGACGCAATGATTGAGCCTTTAATCCTGACTTTTGCGATCGCCTCTCCCCTGGGCAAATCATTAGATATTCCGCCGTAGACTAGGGCGACATCGGTCAGGGGAATCGTGACCAATCCGGTGATCGATTTTCGAATATAAAACGAGAGCATCGAAGACGTTCCGGTATCAAGCGTAATATCGTTTGACGAACCACAGGTGTGAGAGGCCGTACTGCGATTAGAAACGTGCTCAAAAGGAATCGCCGTATAACCCACGTTTTTGATGAAGATCTTTACGCCGACATCGAGATATTCATTTAAATTGTAATAAGAGACCTCACCAATCTTTTTATCAAATACGAGACCGCCAGTTGGGTCCGCCGTGTAGTAGATTGCCGAAAATCCCTTATTAAGCCGGTGCTTTGAATCGCAGGAACAGTTGACCTGATAGCTGTCGCTGGCCGTCGCCTCGGCGACATCCACCATCGTCTTTCCCGGAACGTTATCTTTAGCGCTAATACTCGTTTGGGGAAAATTCAGGTTAAGCACATGCGTGCCTGAAGTGGTCGTGCAGGTTCCTGCCACCTCAGCGAACGCCGTCGGGCTGGCCAATATCAGCAGGCCAGCGATAAGTAAGCTCTTCATCTAAAATCCTTTTTAGTTACATACTACGGTTTGTTGGACCAGCGATGCTCCGGTCTGAGGGGAAATATGGAACGGTGCCCGGCATTCCACGCCGTTACCCGCCCCCCACCGCAGCGCAAAAGTACCCTCTTCCGGAACGCCAGACAGGTAAAGTTGCCCGTTTTCTCCCACGATGCCCGTCAACAGTTCGCCTTTACTTTCGCCGTTCGCGACGGCACCAAACGGTGCAGGCTTGCCGTTTGCCAGTATGACGTTGAATAGCACCCGATAACCCAGGTGGGTCAGAAACTCTGCTTTGACAATCGCCCCGCGGGTCGGAACAAGATCGATCACGCTATTTTCAAGCTCCACGTTGGCTAGGGAGAAATAGTCGTTGTCGATGGCAACACGGTTTTCGTCATAAGGATTAAGCTGGGTTTTCACCGCATAACCGCGCCAGTCGGTGGCTACGCCAGAGGTGTTTTCAACGGCTAGCCCCGACGCGCCAGGCGTTTTGATCAGCGCAACCGTCTCTCCAAGCTGCTGCGAGAACGTGACGCCTTCACCGTGCACAATAACGCCCCCGCGCGCGCCGAAATTAAGGTGTTCGGCGTTTGCGCTGTAGGCGTAGCTGCCGTCCAGCGTGCCGTAAGTGCCGTTATAGGTCATCGCAAGGTTGCTGGCATCCGCTGCGCTATCGCCTGTCCAGGATTGTTGCAGGTTATACGAGAGATTATCCCGTTCCAGCAGCGTTCCGCTTAACCCCACCTGATGGGATGCCTGCGCATTGTCGTTTTGCGTCATGGCATAGTTGAGGTAACTGTTTTTCGCCCAGCCGGACAGCGGAACCGAAAGAGAAAACATAAAGATATTTTCACCCCCGTTGTTATCCTCATCTTCGCTGGCGCTGTCGTGGTGCGTCGCGCTATCGGTGTAGCTCCACGACACGTTCCAGGAAACCATGCCGAGATTGTTGCTGTAGCCCGTCTGAATCAAGCGCTCTACCGCGTCGGTTTGCCAGTACTGTTGACGGCTCAGCGTCAGATAAACGTTCCCCCAGCCGCGTCCAAAAGACTGCGTCCATGTTCCCTCCAGACGGCTACGGCGGTTGCCCGTTTCCCAAAAATCACTTTCATCTCCCTGACGCGATGACCACTCGTTAAGGGTATAAAAACCCTGGGTAGAATAGCGGTAGCCCACCAGCCTGAAATTCGTGTCGGTGGCATCAATACGCTTGGAGTATAAGAAACGATAGGATTGCCCCTGGGATTCATCGCCCTCATCAAACCGGGCTTTCGCCTGCGTCACGTCCATAGAAAGCGCACCAAACGCGCCCAGATCTTTACCCACGCCCAGCGCCGCCGCGCGGTACTCGTCCGCCAGTTGCACGCCGCCATAAAGCGTGACGCCGGCTGGCAGCCCGCGCATGATTTGCGCCTGCATGACGTTTGGGGTAAAGCGAGTGTCTTCCCGCATTTCGCCAATGCTGACGTCGAAGTCGGTTTGTCCTTCACGTTTCAGAATGGCCAGTGAAGCATAAGGCTGGATAAAATGTTGCTCGCTGCCGTCCTCTTCTTTGATGGTCACGTCCAGATCCCCACCCGAGCTGGTGGTATTGAGATCGGTAAGGGCAAACGCCCCCTGCGGCACAGCAGACTGATAGATGACGTAACCGTTTTGCTTGATCGTCACCATGGCGTTGCTTTTCGCTACGCCGCGCACCACGGGTGCGAAGCCGTTCATGCTGGCGGGCAGCATGTCATCATCGGTGTAAAGCCGCACCCCGCGCAATCTGGCACCCTCAAAAACATCGCTTGCCGACCAGGTATCGCCCACCATGAACTGGCTGCGCAGCCCGGGAATATCACGCTGTAGCCACGAACTGACGGAGTGATATTCTGCATTGCCGCCTTCAGAGCTGAACGTGCTGTAGTTGCGTACCCGCCAGGCACCGAGATTCAGACCATTTTGCAGGTTGAGGTAATAGCTATCCGCCGTGTCGTCGTAGTCAGAGCGTACGGTATGGGAGCCTGAAAAATCATAATTAACCGAAAGCGCATTGATCCCCTGGTCCCAGCGTTCGGGGCTGATATAGCCCATGGCATAGTTGTCAAGCCAAATCTGAGGTATCACAATATTGAGCGTCAGCTTGTCCGTATCGAACTGCCATACGGAACCTTCAACAAGCGGCCCCGGCGCGACGCAGGCATCGTCATCAATGTTTGTAAGCGCTTTGATGGCATCCGCTTTTACACCGAACGCTTTCAGCTGGCTGGACAGGTGGGTGAAGCAGGGCTGAATCTCCCCCTCCGGCTTATCCGCTATAAATGTGACCTCGCGGCGCTCACGTTTTTTCCCGTTAATAAGGATATCCACTTTGTACGTGCCGGGTGGCAGCGTGTTTGCGCGATCGAACTGATGAATATCGATACCCGCCGGATGGTCAATCTCCAGCAAGGCGGGGTTAAAGAAGGCTTCTTTCGCCTGTAGCTGGCAAGCCAGCAGAAGCAGCGCCCCGGAGGCAAAGAGAACGTGAACAGGTGAACCGGCCATCTCGCATCATTCCTTGTTTTGCACTTAAAGGGAGAGATTCAGAGGCTCGCTAATCGCACCGTAGTCATTGATAAAACGCCAACGAAGCGTTTTGCCAGCCGCCCCTGCGGGTAAAGGCAGCTCTAGCTTCTCGAAGGGTTTGAGCATATTGAGCGGAACTTCTTTGCCGTCGACGAACACATCCATCACGTTGATATGAATTGGAGCTGGGTTTTCTATTTGCAGATGGTTTCCCACGCGATGCCATTTCACCTTCATATACGCTTTTTCGGGCGTCATATTGAGCGCCGCCGGGCGCCAGAACAGTTTGATTCGGGTTTTTATGGCAATTTCCATCGTGTTGCTATCCGCACTGCTCCCGGATGGTGGAATATTTTTGATATTCAGCCAGAAAACCGACTCCCGATCTTCGGGAAGCGCACCCTTGGTTTTAATAATGCGCAGGATTTTTTCCTGCTGCGGCTCCAGACGTGAAACCGGTGGAATAGCCGTGAAGGGAGGTGGGGTAGTCTCTTTTTTATCAAATGGCTCAACCCAAACCTGGATCAGGTAGGGAACGTTTGCCTCTTTATTGAAGATAGAAAACGTTTCATCAGCGCGATCGCTATTAAAAATCACGCGGGTGCCGCCGATAATGACCCCAGCCCAGGACGAAGACATATTCAAAAGACAAATAACAACGAACAGCGACTTAATAAGATTGCACAACATAATTTCATCCGTGAAATGAGCCTGCTAAAGGAAAATTCGCCAGTACTCTCGCTTTTAACGTCAGCAGGCCCGGGCGAAAATCGATTACTTCATGTATTCGATGGTGAACTGTGAATCAGCGTTAGCCGTGCCTGGCGTAACGGTGGCAGAAGTAGAGATATAACGCGCGATAAACTTCAGCTCTGCATTACCGGAATCAATAGTTGTATAAGAGGAATCTTTGTACAGCTTAACCTGTGAGTTATCAGCGCGGTTATAGATACGAATTGCCACGCCCGTCGCCGCAGTCTCTGTACCCTCACCGGTATAATCACCTGGAGTCGATGCAGTTATCGGGGTGCCGATGGCCAAATCACCATTGCCGTCAGAGGCTTCGGTGCCGTCAAAACGCGCTGCCGCCTGAGTGTAAGTGGGCGGGCAATTTTCCAGCTTAATACTAAATTCGGTGGGAGCCGCAGTGGAGCCGACAATCGGGCCAAAAGCCGATCGGTTCACCTTACCCAGGGCAACGGTCTGGCCAATAGTATCCGTGGTGACTTCACAAGCGCTGTCAATAACCTCACCGGTAAAATGCACCACGCCATCAGACGCGAGCGCCTGGTTTGCCATAAACAGTGAGCACAGAACAAAAGAACCTGTAATCCAATTACGTTTCATTACCACTCCGTTAAATCATGATTAATTCATTCATAAAACAAATATCAGCGAAAGAATTCTTCGCCTGAATGAGATTATATTTTATTAAGATTAACGGACAAAATCGGGAGCAGATAAGAAC